>CAMVNW010000031.1 GCA_947168965.1 uncultured Caryophanales bacterium | reverse complement strand
TCATAGAAGATTATTAGCTTGTAAGAAATTAGGTTTAAAAACTATTCCAAGTAGAATAAAAGATTTAACCGATGATGAAGCAATAATCTATATGGTTGATTCAAATCTACATAGAGAAAAATTATTGCCTTCAGAAAAAGCATTTGCTTACAAAATGAAATATGAAGCTATTAAACATCAAGGAAAAACTTTTGGACAAGTTGTCCAGAAGTTTGATTCTTCTGAACAAATAGACCAAAAGTATAGTGCTGATATTTTGGGTGATGAGCATGGAGAAAGCGGTAAAACAGTAAGAAGATATATAAGACTAACTAATTTAGTTCCAGAATTATTACAAATGGTAGATAATTCAGAACTAAAAGAAAGTCCATCCATAGCTTTTACCCCAGCAGTTGAAATATCATATTTGACTAAAGAGGAACAAGAAATGTTAGTTGAATATATTCAGTATAATCTAACAACTCCAAGCTTAGAACAAGCAATTAAACTAAAGGAGTTAAGTAGAAGTGGAATGCTTAAAGAAGAAAATTTAGAATCTTTACTTGATGAACCAAAAGCTAATCAAATTCAGAGATTTAGAATAAATGAAGAAAAATTATTTAATGTTATTCCTAAAAATATTGAAAGAAATAAAGTAGAGGATTTTGTTATCAAAGCATGTGATTTCTATACTCGTCATTTAAGACAAAAAGATAGAGAAAGATAATCATAGTATTTATAAACTTGCAATATAATTTCTGATTTATATAATGCAATTAGAAAGGAATGATACTATGAGAAAAATAGTAATGCTTTTACTAGTAGTAATAATTAGTGGTGCAGCATTGATAATGAATAAAGGAACAAATATAAAAAAGGTTGAAGATAATAAATCGACCAATAAACAAATAACAGAAACAATAGCTGAAGATCAAGAAAAAGATAAACAACATGAAGAACAAGAAAATACAGTTATAGAAAAACAAAAAGAAACAACTTCTCCTAAAAAAGAAAATAAAACTGAAATTAAAAAAGAAACAAATAATGAAAGAATAACCAATAAGAATAATGAACCAACACAAAACAATCCGAGTACAAGTAATCAATCATCTGAAAATAATGAAAGTGGAGTAATTGATCAAAATGGCAATATCCAACAAGAAGAAAAAGTAATAGTGATAGAAAAAACTCCTTGGGAAAAGTTAAATATAAGTGAGTATGATTGGTATCATAAACCAGTTCACACTTGGATGAGAATTGATTATAATGTTTCAAATTGTAATTCAGTATCAAATTGTGAATCATTGTGTATGAAGGATGCTGAAGAATTAGCTTATACGGAAAATGTATCGTGTATTCAAGTGTATTCTTATTCAGGAAATTATTTAGGAGAAATGTTAAAAAGAGATTAGTTAGGATTACCTAACTTTTTTTATTGTAAAAATATAGGAGGTTTAAATGAAAAAAATATTAAAAAGTATGATGTTTCTAATTATAGGAATAGTTAGTATTTTTGCAACTAACGTACATGCTGAAACTTATAATGGAGGTTTTGGTGATGGTGATGTAATAGAAACAAAAGTATATGTGAATAAAAGGGAGCCAAATGGATTTACTAGATGGCAAAGAGTACATACTCTAATACAATATAGTACAGGACAATTTGTTTATTGTATGCAACCAGAAGTATTAATAGAGGATGGTGCGATATATAACATTACTGCAGAAGATTATGCAGGAGCACAAAATCTAACAGCAGCACAATATGATAGAATTAAACTTCTTGCATATTATGGATACGGTTATGGAAATCATACAAGTACAGATTGGTTTTCTGTTACTCAAGTATTAATTTGGAGAACAACAAGACCTGATATGGATATTTTCTATTCTTGGGGACCACAATCTCAAAATAGAGATGATTCAATATTTGCAGATAAAATAGCAGAACTAGAAAGTCTTGTAGCAAGTCATTATAATAGACCAAGTTTTAATACAAATACTATTGAAACAGTAATTGGAAAAACAGAAACTATTAATGATTCAAATGGTGTATTAAGTTTTTATAATATAAAATCACAAAATAATGTAACTGCTTCAATCAATGGAAATAATTTGATTGTTAAAGCAACTGGAGTAGGAACAGGAGAAGTTACTTTAGAAAAAGCTGAAAGAAGATTTGGTGCAGATCCAATTATCTTTTATGCAATAGATAGTCAAAATATTATTAAACCTGGAGATCCAAAACCAGTATTAGCTAAGATTAATTTAAAAATAAATGGTGGTACAATTACTGCTAATAAGTTAGATGAAGATACAAAAGAAAATACTCCTCAAGGTGAAGGATCATTACAAGGAGCAGTTTATGGAATCTTTAATGAAAGTGATGAAAAAATAGGAAGCATCACTACAGGAGCTGATGGAACAATTAAAAGTGATTATCTTCCTGGATTAGGAAAGTTCTATTTAAAAGAAGAGACTCCTTCTAAAGGTTATGAATTAGATACTAGAAAATATTACTTTGAAATCAAATTAGATGATTTAAATCCATCAATTAATGTTTATGAAAAAGTAATAAAAGTAAAATACAACTTAACTAAAGTAATCGCACAAAATCAAACTGGAAATATGACACCAGAAGCAGGAGTTAAATTTGCATTTATAGATAAGAATGGAAATACAATTCAAGAATTAACTACTGATGAAGAAGGAAAAATAAGTATAGAACTTCCATATGGTACATATACTGTTAAACAATTAACAAGTACTCCTGGCCATGAAAAAGTAGAAGATTATACTCTTGTTGTTGATAAAACTGAAACTATTAACAAGGTATTAGCAAATGCAGAAATAACTGCAAAACTAAGAGTAGTTAAGATAGATTCAGAAACAAAGAAAGTAATTAAAAGAGCAGGAATTAAATTTAAAATACTAAATACTAAAACTAATGAATATGTATGCCAAACTATTACATATCCAAATAAAGAAACAATCTGCGAATATGAAACAGATAAGAATGGAGAGTTTATAACTCCAACAGTTCTTAAATCAGGTACATATAAATTAGAAGAAGTAGATCAAAAGATAGATGGTTATTTATGGAATAAAGAATCTCATGAATTCACTATTGATGAAAACTCAAAACTAAGAACTGATTCAGAATATGGAATAATCTTCGATACAAATTTTGAAAATACTAGAGTAAAAGGTGAAATCAAAATTGAGAAGATTGGTAATAATATTCAAATAAAAGATGAAGGATTAGTATATTTCCAAGAACCATTAGCAGGTGTTAAATTTTGTGTTTATACTAAAGATGGTAAAGAAGTAAAATGCGATTCAACTAATGATAAAGGAAAAATAGTTTTCAAAGATTTAGAACTAGGAGAATACTATGTTCAAGAAGTTGAAACATTAGAAGGATATGTTTTAGATAATACAAAACACAAAATTGAATTAAAGTATAAAGATCAATATACACCAATAATTACTTATGAAACATTATTAGAAAACAATGTACCTACTGGTAAATTAGAGTTTACTAAAACTGATTTTTCTGAATCAAAAACATTACCAAACACTACAATAGAGATCTATACAGAAAATGATATCTTAATTTATAGTGGTAAAACTGATGAAAACGGAAAGATTGTAATTGATAAATTACCAATTGGTAAATTCTACATATTAGAAAAGGAAGCACCAGAAGGATATCAATTAAATGAAGAAAAAATGTGGTTTGAAGTTACAGAAGATGGTCAAATAATTAAAGCAACTATGAAAGATGAACAAATAGTTGAAGTGCCAGATACTGAGCAAAATAAATCATATAAAAATATATTCTATGGATTTGGAATTATGATAATTGGTTTAGGAGTAATCATCTATGGAAATAAGAAAAATAAAAGATAAAAGAAGAAAAAAGAGCTGGTTTATAATAATCGGCTCTTTAATTATTGTATTAGGTTTTTCATTACTGTCTTTTGATTTTATAAAACCTTATGTTGATGAGAATACAGAAGAAAAATCATTAGAACAGTTTTATATAAAAGAAGAACAAATAATAGATAAAAATGATAAAACCACTTCTGATGAAGTGGAAAAAGAAAAGAAACCCAAAGTTAAATATGATTATATTGCTGTATTAAAAATACCAAAGATTAATTTAGAAAAAGGATTAGTTGAAAAGAGCAGCAAATATAATAATATTAATTATGGTGTACAAATATTAAAAGAATCTGATAGCCCTGATGTTATAAATGGTAATGTTATTTTAGCAGCACATTCTGGAACAGCTAATATATCTTATTTTAGAAATTTAGATAAATTAGATCTAGGAGATGATGCAATTATTTACTATCAAGGCAACACATATAATTATAAAGTTGTTAAGAAATATGATGCTGATAAAACAGGTAAAATAAACATAAAAAGAGATAGGAATACATCTACATTAACATTAATAACATGTAGGCATAATACAGATAAACAAATAGTTATAATTTTAGAATTGCAAAATCAATAATATGCTTTATAATATTATCTACTTAGGTGGTGACCTTATGAGATTTGATTATACAAATGCAAAAGTTGATTTTTCAAATAAAGAAAGAATAGATTTTATATATTGTTTAACAGAAATGATGAGTTTATATGATAGTACTAGCGATGAAGTAAATGAACTTCTTAATTGGTTATATGCAAAAGTGAGAAATAATCCATATGAAGATTTTTGCGACATAAAAGATTATGATTTATCTAAAGATAAAATATTAGATATGAATACTGTTAGAAGAGAAGTTAGCCATGCTGATATAAGATTATGGAGTATTATTTCAACAATACATGAAAACAACTCATGGAGCGATATTGAAGATTGCTTACAAGAAATAATTAATAAATTATATTTTAAATTAGATAAAGTTGTTCATCCTTACTTATCAACTAAAAGAGATTTAATAAATTCAAGATATTATGTTGAATTAGAGTATATGAATGAAGAAATAATGTGAGAGCTTAACGGCTCTTTTTTTATTGGAGGAAAAAAGAATGGATAGGGAAAAAATAATAAGAGATAGATTCAGAGTCTTTCAAACACTCATAGGAAAAGGATATAACACAGACAAAAAAATAATTGATCTGAGCATTGAGGAGTTAGTATTGAAGACTAATATGAATAGAAGTGACTTAGTAATTGCCAGTGCATTAAAAGATGCATTAGCAAAAAAAAGACTAGTCGCTTTTTTATGTGGAATAGAGGAGGTGAAAGACAAAACTAGAGAGTAAAAACGTTGGTTGAAAGAAATAAAAAGGGAGTGTGATTAAATGTTGAACCAAGTAGTTTTAGTAGGTAGATTAACAAGTGATTTAGAAACAAAAGAATTAGAAGACGGAAAGAAAGTTAGTAACATGACTTTAGCCATTCCAAGAAGCTTCAAGAATGCTGATGGTGAATATGAAACAGATTTCGTTGATTGTTCATTATGGAATACAATTGCTGAAAATACAGCTGAGTATTGCAAAAAAGGCGATATCGTTGGAGTAAAAGGAAGACTTCAAACTAATAGTTATGAAAAGGAAGACGGTTCTAAAGTATATAGAATGGATGTAGTTGCTGAAAAGGTTACATTCTTAAGTTCTAAATCTAAAGACGAACCTGAAAGAGATTAAACAATAAGAAAAGGGAGTCACGAAAGTGGCTCCTATCATTATTTAAGAAAGGAGAAATAACATGACTTATTATGTTTATGTATCAGCAAAATTTAATAAAGGATACACAATAGCTGCATCTTCAAAAGAAGAAGCAATGCAAAAAGCACTAGAGTATATTGGAGAATTTGTTACTGAAGATGAATCTGATATTGATAATTTAGATTCAATATATATGGAAGTAGAACAACTACCAAATACTGAATTAGAAGAGGAAGAGTAATTTATTACTCTTTACTAGCAAGCACTGAATTTATATCCACACAGATATAAATTACACTATGGGGAAATCCCCAATCCCCTGATTAAATGAATAGGAGTGATTATATGAGAAAAAGGCCAAATGATATTCATCTATTTTTATCTGATAAGGAATATTATAATTTGAGAATAAAATCAGTATTATCAGGTTTATCAATGTCAGATGTAATAAGATTATCTATGAATTCTCAAACATTGAATCAAACACCACCAAAAGATTTTATAATCTTACTTAGTAAAATAAATAATATTGGAAACAATATAAATCAAATTACTAAAAACTTTCATATTAATGATGATATAGATTTGCTGTATTTGAGACAATGTGTAATTAATATTGAGAACTTAGTAAAAGAAGCGAAGAGAAAATATTTATAGATGGCTACAGTAGGAATCTGGAGTGTTAAGAATAATTTATCTAGAGTGATAGATTATGTATCAGATGAAAAGAAAGTTGATGAACAAACATTTAAAGATTTGCATAACGAATTAGAATATATTTCTGATGACTATAAAACTGAAGAAAAAAAATATGTAACAGGAATAAATTGTTCAACAAATAATGCTTGTAAAGAGATGAAAGAAATAAAAAAACTTTTTCAAAAAGAAGATGGTATTATTGCATTTCATGCATACCAATCTTTTAAAGAAGGAGAAGTTACTCCAGAGCAAGCACACAAAATAGGAATACAGCTTGCAGAAGAAATGTGGGGAGATAGATTCCAAGTTGTAGTAGCAACTCATCTAAATACTAATCATATACATAATCATTTTGTTATTAATTCTGTTTCTTTTGTAGATGGGAAAAAATATTATGATAATAGGATGAGTTATGCAGAGTTAAGAAGACTCAATGATCAAATATGTATGGAACATAATTTAAGTTATTTGGAAGAAAAGAAAACTAAGAAAGGTTTATATTATATAAACTATCAAGATAAAGCTGATAAGATTATTTATTCTAAGCAAACAAAATCAGATGTCGATATGGCAATAGCTCTAGCAAATTCATATTCAGAATTTTTACATATATTAGAGAATATGAATTATGAAGTAAAAGAAAGAGCAAGTAAGTTAAGTGTTAGAAATTTAGAATATAAAAGAAATATTAGAATAGAAAGACAATTTGGAAATGATTATTCAATTGAGAATATTAAAAAACAAATTGCAGGAATATATCTTCCAGAAAAACAAAATCAATATAGAAGATATTTTGAAAAGGATAAGGTAATAGATACTTTAATGAAAATGAATTGTAAGGGGTTGGCTTTTAAATATATTAATTATCTTAAACTATTAAATAAATATCCTACATACATAAGGAGTCATAGAGTTTCAAATCAATTACAAAGAGATGTTATGCAAATGAACTTAATAAGTAATCAAACTATATTTTTAGCAAAATATAGAATTGATACAATTGAAGATTTAGAAAATAAATATAAAGAATTAAGAAGAGAAACTAGAATAAAAAAAGAAGATAATAATTTAAAAGATGAATTACACATCTGTGAAAGTATTATCTTTCGTAAAAATAGTATTCTCGATGAAGAAAAAGAGAATAAAAAGGAAGTGGTAGTACATGAACCAATCAAGTGATGCTGCTGAACAAATTGTAAGAATGTCTTTACAAGGTTTTGAAGTTGGAGCAAGAATCACAGGTAGTGGTGCTAAAGAAATTGCTGCTTTATTAATGGCGGTAATGAAAGATAAAAAAAGAACAACTGGTAAGACTAATTTAACTAACATGTTAAAGTCAGGAAAAGAATTAAAAGTTTTTTCTGTAAAACAAGAAGATTTCAAAAAGTTCACAGAAGAAGCAAAAAGATATGGGGTTTTATATTCTGCATTGATTAATAAAAAAGCTAAAGATGGTGTAATTGATATCTTAGTTAAAGCAGAAGATGCTTCTAAGATAAATAGAATTGTTCAAAGATTTGATCTTGCTAAGTTTGATGAGGTGGCTATTCGAGGTGAAATTCAAAAGACCAAAGAGAAGAAAGCCAAAACAAAAGGAGTACAAACTAAAACAGTTGAAGACAGGATTAAAGATGAAATAAAAAACAATCCAATAAAAAAAGAGGAACAATCATTAAACCCCCATTTGGCAAAGACCGAAAAAAGCCCTCAGTCAAAGCCTTCCTTGAAAGAGCAAGAGATTTCAGACAAGGGTAGTAAGATTGACGAAAGACCTTCTGTTAGAGAAAAGTTAGAAAAAGCAAAAGAAGAAGTTAGGTTAAGAGATAAATCTGAGGTTAAGTTTGAAATCAAAGATAAGAATTCAAAGGATAAAAGTCGATGAAAAAAGATATATTAAAAATAATAGAAGTTGATAAAACTGAATATGGAATTCTTATCAATGCTCTAAATGAATTCAGAAATAAACTAATAAGAGAAGAACAAGATACTGAATTGGTTGATGAATTCTTATTAAAAGTTTTAGATGCTCCAGAAAATAAAAGATATGTTGATCGTGAAGGTCGATTGGGAGCTAGATGAAGAATAAGAATAATAAAGTCTTATATTTATTAGGTGTTATTCCAACAATATGGATTGCATTATTAATTGCTCCTTCAATTCATGGAGGATTACCAACTATAATTAAGGATTTTCCAAAAGGAATGGAGAATCCTTTTTCTATTATTTTTTGTCATGATTCAATTAAAACAATATTCATATTTGTGGTAGCTTATTTATTAGGGATAGGAATTTATATTTCTACTAAAAAGAATTATCGAAGAAGAGAAGAACATGGTAGTGCAGAGTGGGGAGAAGCAAAAACAATTAATAAAAAGTATGAACAAAATCCGTACTCATCTAATAAAATTTTAACCCAAAATGTTTGTATTGGTTATGATAGTAGAAAGCATAGAAGGAATATGAATACATTAATAATAGGTGGTTCTGGTGCGGGTAAAACAAGATTTTATGCTAAACCAAATGTAATGCAAGCAAACACTTCACTAATTATATTAGATCCAAAAGGTGAGATAGCTAGAGATGAAGGACACTTACTAGAAGAAAAAGGTTATGTCGTAAAAGTACTAGATTTAATTAATATGGAAAAAAGTCATTGTTATAATCCGTTTGTTTATTTACAGACTGATAATGATGTACAAAGATTAGTAACTAATTTATTTAAAGCAACAACTCCAAAAGGATCATCATCACAAGATCCATTTTGGGATACTGCAGCTAGTATGCTTTTATTAGCATTGGTATTTTATTTATGGTATGAAGCTCCAGAAGATGAACAAAACTTTCCCATGGTTATGGAAATGTTAAGAGCTGGAGAAGTTAGAGAAGATGATGATGGATACATAAGTCCATTAGATTTATTATTCAATCAATTGGAAATGGAAAACAAAAATCATATAGCAGTTAAGTATTACAGAGATTATAGAAGTGGTTCGGCTAAAACTTTAAAATCTATACAAGTTACTTTAGCTTCTAGATTGGAGAAATTCAATTTATCGAGTTTATCATCATTAACGCAAACCGATGAATTAGAATTAGAAAATATTGGAGAAAGAAAAACTGCATTGTTTGCAATTATTCCAGATAATGATACTTCTTTTAACTTTTTAGTTAGTATGTTATACACTCAGTTATTTCAACAACTATTTTATTGTGCTGATTATAAACATGGAGGAAGATTACCAATTCATGTTCATTTTTTAATGGATGAATTTGCTAATGTAAGTTTACCAGATGATTTTGATAAGATTTTATCTGTTATGAGATCAAGAGAAGTTTCAGTTTCAATTATTTTGCAAAATCTAGCACAGTTAAAAGCTTTGTTTGAAAAACAATGGGAATCGATAGTTGGTAACTGCGATGAATTTTTATATTTAGGAGGAAATGAGCAATCTACTCATAAATATGTTTCTGAATTATTAGGAAAAGAAACAATAGATTTAAATACTTATGGAAAAAGTACAGGACATTCTGGGAATTATTCAACCAATTATCAACTAAATGGTAGAGAATTATTAACACCAGACGAAGTAAGACTTTTAGATAATAAATATGCAATTCTATTTATTCGTGGAGAAAAACCGATAATGGATTACAAGTATGATGTACTAAAACATCCAAATGTAGAATTATCAGGAGATGGAAAAGCTAAACCATATCTTCATGGAGAAATCACAAAATCAATAGCATCTGTAAATATTGATTTAACTAATGTTAGAAAAATTACACAGGAAAAAGAAGTTAATAAAAAAGAGCAAAGAATTATAGATGGATATGAAATCATATCATCCGAAGAAATTGATAATTATTTTAATAAAGAAGAAGGAGATAAAAATGAAGATAATAAATAATATAAAGAAATTTAAAAATGGATTAGGAGAAAAAGGATTAAAGAAATTTAGAGTATTTTCATATACTCTTTTATTATTAGCAATTTGTGGAACTTCTACTGTAGTACTAGCAGCAGATGATCCATTATCAGTTGTTAATAATTTATCTAATTTTATATTTGGATTAATTAGAGCAGTAGGAATGATAATATTGGGATTTTCAATTGTTCAAATCGGATTATCAATTAAAAGTCATGATCCTAGCCAAAGAGCAAATGGATTCCTAACATTAGCAGGTGGAATAGTTATAACATTTGCTAAAGAAATTCTTAATATGATAACAGGAGGATAGTATTGTCCTCTTCAGAATAAGGAGGGATTATATGGAAAGTGATAACTGGATTGTTCAGAATTTACAAAATGCACTTGATACATGGAATTCTAAATTAGCTGATATTTGGAATTTAGTTACTCAAACTCCTGAAACTTTTAAAGGTGGAACAATATGGAATGTTATCAAAACAATTCATGGTGGAATGCAAGCAATAGGGCTAGCTTTATTAGTTCTATTTTTTGTTATTGGTGTAATGAAGACTTGTGGTTCACTTACAGAAGTTAAAAAACCAGAACATGCACTAAAATTATTTATAAGATTTGCAATAGCGAAAATTGTAGTTACATATGGAATGGAATTAATGTTAGCAATTTTTAAAATATCACAAGGAATGGTTTCAAAGATTATTTCATTGTCAAACATAAGTGGTTCGACAAATTCTGTATTGCCAAGTTCAATAATATCTTCTATTGAAGCATGCGGATTTTTCGAATCAATTCCATTATGGGCTGTAACATTAATTGGAGGATTAGTGGTAACAGTATTATC
>CAMVNW010000030.1 GCA_947168965.1 uncultured Caryophanales bacterium | reverse complement strand
TTCAGTAAATCCACCAAGAGATTAAGAGATGATAAAAATCATCTCTTTTTTTGATATGTAAATTTACTATTTTTAACTATTAAATACAAATATATTTACAAATTCAAAAATAATAAAAATTAATAAAAATCAAAGTATAATTTAAAGAAATAAATTGACATATATTAATTAATTTTACATATTAAAATTATTAGATTTACATCTATAAAAATCACATAAAAAAATACCGAAAAATAAGAGAAAAAATAGGTAAAAAAATAGCAAAAAATGGTCAAAAATTATATGAAAAAATTAGTATATATGATATAATTTCTATAATAGGATAATGAAGATAGAAAAGGTCTTCGTAATTGAGTTAGGAATTGTTACTATGAAGGAAAGTAGTTTAAATAAAAGCAACATAAGTTTTATAGTAAAATTAGTAGTAATACTACTTTCTTTTTGTGTCTTTAATTCAACAGTAAAAGCTGGTAATTTATCATCACTTAAAGTTGTTGGATATGAAAATGATTTAACTCCTACTTTTGATGCAAATACATATGAATATTCTATTAATATTCCTAATGAAGAAATTGATTTGATTTTTAATTATACTAAAGAAAATGCTTCAGATGAGGTAACTGTAACTAATAATTTACGCTTAATAAATACTACTGGTACAGCAGTAATTAATGTATCAGGAACAGAATATAGAATTAATTATACAAAAGTTGATGGTTCTATTTATAATGAAATTTTTGCATATAGTGGTAATTATAAGTCATATACTATTTCATTGACTGGTGATTATAAAGTTGAACTTTGGGGAGCACAAGGAGGAAATGGAAATAGTTCTGTTTCGAGTGGAGGATTACCATCAACTGCTCAAGGTGGAAAAGGTGGTTATACCTCAGGTGTTATTAGTGAAAAAAAGGGTCAAAATTTTTATGTTTATGTTGGTGGAATGGGTTCAGTTCGTACTTATTCACAAGGTATAGGCAATTCTAATGGTGGTTGGAATGGTGGAGCTAATGGCTACACTAGTAGAACAAAATGTTATAAGCAAACATCAGGTGGTGGTGGTGCCACTGATATTAGATTGGTTTCTGGTACTTGGGATAATTTAACGTCATTAACTTCACGTATTATGGTTGCTGGTGGAGGCGGCGGTATTCATCAAAGTAATTGCGGTAGTGGAGATCAATCAGTTACTAATGGTGGACATGCTGGTGGTGTAAGTGGTAGAGCAGGAACTTATTCTCATAATCGTGGTTATTCAAGTATTACTCCAACTGGAGGAACACAAACAACTGGTGGTCGAAGCGTTGATAATTGGACTGCTACAACA
Organism: uncultured Caryophanales bacterium; assembly: GCA_947168965.1. Taxonomy (GTDB): domain Bacteria; phylum Bacillota_I; class Bacilli_A; order RF39; family UBA660; genus UBA3631. Next base: position 9,829 of record CAMVNW010000030.1, on the reverse strand, counting down.
TATACGTCAAATTACATTGGTTCATTTGGAAAAGGTGGTTTAGGTAATACAAATTATTATAGTGGATCTGATAGATACTCATTCGGTGGAGGAGGATCTGGATGGTATGGTGGAGCTTCCGGTGGATGGAAATCTGGAGGAGGAGGATCATCATATGTTTCTGGATTTACTGGCGCAGTTGCTGTAATTGCTGAAGGCAATAAGACTCCAAGGAATGGATCTAATGGTTCAAGATGTGCTGATGGAACAACAGATAATTTATGTTCAATTCATTATAGTAATAAAGTGTTTAAAAATCCTGTTATAAAGGCAGGAGATGAAACTATGCCTACTCAAAACGGTACAGGAACAATGACAGGTAATACAGGAAATGGTTATGCAAAAATTACTTATGTTCCATCCAAAAATAAAGATAATTATTTAATAAATCTTACAAGTGATAAGGGAACATTTGTTACTTCATTTGATCCATTAAATTATGAATATACAATGATTGTTGAAAACTATAAAAATGGTTTTACAATATCAGGTGAATTATCAAATGAGTTAGCATCAGTTGATGGATTTCAAAAATACTTTTTTGATGAAAATGATACAAAGGACATAAATATTACAGTTACATCGGAATCTGGAGATATAAAAGTTTATAGAATTCACGCAATTAGGGGAGAAGTTGAAGGACATTCATCAAAATTAAAAGCAATAGTTATTAATAACAAGGAATATGGAATTAATGAATTTGAACCATTAACTTACTATTATGAAATTACTTTTCCAAGATTTGAAATGTATTTGGATATAAATGCAATTCCATATGATAGTGATGCTAATATTGTTATTAATGGTAACGAAAATATTTTAAGTACAATTGGTACAATAACTGTTAGCGTATCTGCTCCTGGAGTTGAAGATACAATTTATGAAATAAGTTATGAAAAAGTAGAAATAAGTACTTCTGGAATACCTTTTGATTATAGTAAAAATTATCAAGTGTTTATTGCACCATACACAACTACTTACAAGGTTGAAGCATGGGGTGCATCAGGTGGTAATGGTTGGTGGCCAACTACAATTCCTGGTGGAAAAGGTGCTTATACTGCAGGTGAAATTAAATTAAATCAAGGTGAAAAATTATATATTTACACTGGTGGAAAAGGTGTAGATAATGGATATAATAGTACTTCAAAAGTTGCTGGTGGAACTAACGGTGGAGGTACTGGTGGATATGATACTTATAATTATAATGCTCCAGGTGGAGGTGGTGGAGGTGCCACTGATATTAGATACTTTACTAATGAACCTGATGATGCGAGTTTAGTATGGAATTCACAAACAGGACTTGCATCACGTATTATGGTAGCTGCCGGAGGTGGTGGTGGAGGTGCTTTAGGTGATAATGATGGAAGCTATGCTGGACCAGGTATTGCCGGAGGCGCTTTAGAAAACCATGGATACATAAAATCATATTCTTTAGGAACTTGGACTCCAAATATTACACAAACTCATGGTTATGCTTTTGGATATGGTCAAGATGGAGATAACTCTTATAGCGAAGGTCAAGCTGGCGGCGGCGGAGGATACTATGGAGGTACTAGTAAAATAAATACTAGTAATAATGCTGGTATGCCTGCTGCTGGTGGAACTTCATATATTTCTGGATATCAAGGATCAGTGGCTATAAGATCAGCTTCTGATTTAACTCCTAGATCAGTAGATGGTACTACGTGTGAAGATGGTACAACAAATATTAAGTGTTCATATCACTTTACTAACAAAATTTTTAATAAAACTACTATGATATCTGGAAATGATTCAATGCCAAATCATGCGGGAAATGGAACAATGACTGGTAATACAGGAAATGGTTATGTAAAAATAACACCAATACTTTTAGATAAAAATAATTACTTGTCAATTTTAAGAACAGATAAAGGAGAATGGGATCATTCTTTTGAAATGGCAAGATTGGAATATACAATAACATTAGATGATGAATATAGTGATATAGAAGTGTTAGCTCGTCCATCAAGTGATTTAGCTACACTTGATGGAACAGGAACATATGAAATAAAAGCAGATATAAATAATGATCCAGAGGGACCAACAGATATAAATATAGCGGTAACATCAGAATCAGGAGATATAAGAGTATATACATTGCATGTAACAAGAGTAGCAAATCAAAATCCATATCCAAACGATATAACAATAAGTGGATTAGTACCATCATATTGTGCAATAAATGAAAATCATTGTAAGCAAACACCAGCAAGATTTAATAAAAATACAAGTGAATATGAAATAACAATTCCATATAAAATAAAAGAAATATACTTTAATGTAGAAAAAGGACATTATTTCCAAACAGTAAGTGGAGAAGGAGCAGTAAGAGTAGAACCTGGATTAAATAACTTCACAATAACAGTAGAATCAGAAGATGGACAAAATCATAGTGTATATAACTATAAAGTAACAAGAGATATGACAGGAGATAATGACTTAACAAAACTAGATGTATTAAATCCAAGTGTAGAAATAAATTTTGATCCAGATATAACAGAATATTATTTTGCCGTAGGAAATAATATAGAAAATTATGTAGTAAATTCAAGTGATGAAACAAATGCAGAATTAATAAATACAATGCAACTATATTATGAAACAGATGATACAAATGCGTATGCGTATATTTTAGGAGATGGCAATTTGAAAGTTGGACAAAATAAAGTCCAAGTAATGGTCGTAGCCCAAAATGGAGAGACACAAACATATACTCTAAATGTATATAGAGAACCAAATTCAAATGTATACTTAAAAAATCTAAAAGTATTAAATATAACAAATAGTGAAGAATATGAAATAACACCAGAATTTAATAAGATATTTATGGGAGAATATAAAGCAGTAGTAGGAAAAGACATAGCAAAAGTAAACTTAAGTGCAGAAGCAGAAAGTCTAACAACAACAATATCAGGAATCGGAGAAAAGAATTTAATACGAGGAGAAAATGTATTTGAAATATTAACAACATCACAAAGTGGAGATACGGAAATATATAAAATAAAAATAATAAGAGAAAAAGATAATAATGCAAACCTTTCATCATTAAGGTTATTTGTAGATGAAGAAGAAAAGAGTTTAACACCAACATTTGATAAAGATGAAGTAGATTATGAAGTAACAACAAGTATCGGAGCAGAAGAAGCAAGTATTGAGGCAGTAGCAGAAGAGCCAACATCAAGAATAAAACTATTAGATAATAATAGAATAAATGTAGGAAGAAATATAAAAAGAGTAGAGGTTACTGCCGAAGACTCTACAAGCAAGATATATACAATAGTAATAAATCGCCCAGCAGATAATAACAATAAATTATCATCATTAGTGGTATATGACGATGAAAAAAATTATGCATTAACACCAGTATTTGATGAAGATGAAGATGATTATGAATTAGAAGTAGAAAATGAAGTAAGTTGGGTAAATGTACTAGGGACAGCTTCAAGTAATCTAGCACAAGTAAGTGGAAACGGAAGATATAATTTAAGAGTAGGCTTAAATGAAATCAAAGTAAAAGTAAAAGCAGAAGATAATACAGAAAAAGAATATCAAATAAATATAACAAGAAAAGCAAACTCAAATGCAAATTTAAGACAAATAAATTTAAGTACAGGAGTATTATCACCAGTATTTGATAAAGATGAAATAAATTATATAGTAAATGTAGATGCAAATACAAAAACAATAAGAGTGGAAGGATTGCCTGAAGTAAGTACAACAATAGTAAGTGGAAATCAAACATATCAATTAAGTACAGGAGATAATTATATAGATTTAACAACATTAGCAGAAGATAATACAACAACAAAGACATATCATGTAAAAGTAGTAAAAGCATTATCATCAAATAAAAATATTAAAAACTTAATATTAAAAGAAGGAGCATTATCACCAGCATTTGATACAAACACAGATGAATATAGTGCAATCGTTCCATATTCAAAAGACAAAGCACACTTTATCGTAGAATTAGAAGATGAAAGAAGTACATACGAAGTAATAAATGATGATTTAAATGTGGGAGAAAATGAAGTTGTAGTGCGAGTAACATCAGAAGATAATACAAGCAAAGATTATACAGTAACAATAACAAGATTAGATGAAGAAACATCAAGAAATACAAAATTATCATCATTAACAGTAGATCGAGGAACACTAACGCCTTCATTTGATAGTGAAGAGTTATTCTATGAAGTAGAATTAGGATATGAAGACGAAGAAATAACAATAACAGCAATTCCAGAAGTAGTATATTCAAGTGTTGAAGGAGACGGAGTAAAAATACTACAAACTGGAGAAAATTTATATGTAGTAAGAGTAACAAGTGCAGATAATTATACAAGAGATTATCAAATAAAAGTAACAAGAGCAAAAAATAATGAAGCAAGACTATCAAGAGTAGAAATAAAAAATTATGAATTAGAATTTGATAAAGATACATATGAATATAATGTAATAACAAAGAAAAATGCCTTAGAATTTGAAAATATTGTACCAATGGATCAAAATGCAACGTATGAAATAACAGGAAATAATTTTACAAGTGTAGGAAACTATGTAGTAAAAATCAAAGTAACGGCAGAAAATGGAATAAATACCAAAGAATATAAATTCAATGTAGAAAGAAAAGAAAGTAATAATACATACTTATCAAATTTAGAAGTAGAAGGATATGAAATAAGTCCAGCCTTTGATAAAGAAACAAAAGTATATGAAATAACAAGTGAAGTAGGAAATGAAATAAATAATGTAAATATACTAGCACAAAGTGATGATATACATGCAAGAATCGAAGGAGATGGAATAAGAAGTCTAGAAGTAGGACTAAACGAACTAAAAGTAAAAGTAATATCTGAAGATAATACAAGTGAAGAATACACAGTAAGAGTTAGAAGAAGAGGATCATCAAATAATAACTTATTAACATTAGATGTATTAAATGGAATAATGAGTCCAACATACAGTAATGCAACAGGATCGTATAATGTAGAAATACCATATGAAGAAAGTGTTTTAGATTTAAGAGTAATATTAGAAGATGAAACAGCAAGATACACTGTAGTAGGAAATTCATCATTACCAGTAGGAAATTCTCTAGTAAAAGTACTAGTAACATCAGAAGATGGAAGTATAAGAACAATAAATCTAAATGTAGAAAGAAAAGAAATAGTATCAGCATTACTAAAAACATTAAAGATAAGAAATTATGAAATATTACCAGAATTTGAAAAGAATACATATAGATATGAAGTAATAGTAAATAATGAAGTAGATGAACTTGACTTTGAAAAATTAGAAACGTTAGATCCAAATGCAACGTATGTTGTAAGAGGAAATGAAAACTTAAGTGTTGGAGAAAATGAAGTAGAAATCGAAGTAACATCAAGTAATGGAGTAGATAAACAAAAATATATAATCAAAGTAAATAAGATGATATATGTAAATAACTACTTATCAAATTTAGAAGTAGAAGACTATGAAATAAGTCCAGAATTTAATAAAAACACAATGGAGTATTCATTGGTAGTACCAGAAACGCAAGAAAATATAACAATACTAGGAAGTGCAGAAGATGCTGGATCTACAGTAACAGGCCTAGGAGAAAAAGACTTACAAAAAGGAGAAAACAAATTCATAGTAAGTGTAGTAAATTCAGGAATAAGAAGAAATTATGTAGTAAGAATAATAAGAGAAGAAGAAAATTCATATCTAGATAATTTAGTGGTAAAGGTTGGAAATACAATATATCCAATAAGTCCAGAATTTGAAAGTAATGAAACAAACTATAGTGTAACAGTATCAGCAAGAGTAGAAGAAGTAACAATCGAAGCATTACCAAAACATGAAGCATCAACGGTTGTTGGAACAGGAACAAGAGCAATCCATTTAGGAGAAACAACCCTAGAAGTAACATGTATATCAAAAAGTGGAACACCAAAAGTATATAAAGTAAAAGTTATGAGACCTGCAAGTGAAGAAGTAGGAGTAGAAAATATAATCCCATCAAAAGGAAGTCTAGATCCAAATTTCTCTGAGGAAACAAAAACATATACACTAAGATTAAAATCAAATGAAGATAAATTATCATTTAATGTAGTAACGCGTGATAAGAATGCAAGTGTAGAAGGAGCAGAAGAATTAAGAGTAGAGGTAGGAAATAGTCAAAGAGAAATAACAATAACAGCCGAAGATACAACAACAACAAATAGTTATACAATAAATGTAATAAGGGATAGAACAGATAATGCATACCTTTCAAATTTATATATCGAAGGATATGAATTTGAAGAAGAATTTAATGAAGAAAGATATGAATATCATGTAAGTGTACCAAATACAAAAACAACAATAAGTCCAGATGAAGTAATAGCAATATCACAAGATACAAATGCCAAAATAACAAAACAAAATACAATCAACCTATCAACAAAAGAGATAAATGAATATGAAGTAAAAGTAAAATCATATGATGAAACAAAAGAAAAGACATATAAAATATATGTAGAAAGAGAAAAGAGTAATTCAACATTACTAGACACTTTAGAAGTAGATCGAGGAAGATTAGAAGAAGAATTTAATCCATTAACAAGAACATATGATTTATATCTATATGAAAATGAAAGTGAAGTAGAAATAAGTGCAACTCCAGCAAATGAAGATATAGAAATAATATCAGGAACAGGAATGTTAATATTAGAAAGTGATGAAATAGAACATAAAATAATATTACAAGCTGAAAATGGAGACACAGGATTCTATCAAATAAATATACATCGAAGTATAAAAACTGATAAAGGATTAGAAGATTTAGGATTAAATTATGATTCTAATTTAGAACATATAGAAAGTGAATTTGTATTAAGTCCAATTTTTGCAGAAAATACACTAACATATAATATAAGTGTTCCATATGAATATAAGAAATTAGATGTATTATATGAACTAAAAAATAATCAACAAAGTGTTAAATTAAAAGTAAATGATACATATATAGAAAATGGTGAGTATGAATTAGAATTAGGAACAACACCAGTAAAAGTAGAAGTATATGATGGATTAGGAGTATTAACAAAAACATATACTCTAAATGTAACAAGAAATAAATCAAGAAATACATATCTATCATCACTTGAAATCGAAGGATATGAATTATCACCAGAATTTAATAAATATACACAAGAATATACAATAAGGGTAGATCAAAGTGTAACAGATTTAGAATTAAGTCAAATTATAGCAATCCCAGAAGAGGCAACATCAAGAGTAAATATAACAGGATATAGATACTTAATGGAAGGAAACAATGATTTATCAATAGAAGTAATAAGTGCAGGAAGAACAACAAGAGAATATATAGTACATGTAATAAGGGGAGAAGATAAGGTAAGTGATTTAAAAAATATCACAGTATCAACAGGAGTATTCCATGAGATAAGTCCAAAATTCAATCCAACGACATATGATTATACTGTAAAAATACCAAGTATATATAATAAAGCAACAGTAGAAGCGGTAGTAGAAGATTCAAATCTAGTAACGATCACAGGAGTTGGAGAATATGATCTAGTCGTAGGAAATAATAAAGTAACATTAACATCAACATCAACAATCACAGGACAAGTAAGTACATATACATTAAATATAATAAAAGAAGCAGATGAAGATGTAGATCTAATAAGTTTATCAGCATTGGAAGGAAATTTAAGTCCAATATTTAATCGAGGAAATACAAAATATGAAATGGAAGTAGAAAATGATGTAGAAAAATTAACACTTTCATATGAAACATCAAGTAGTTTAGCAAGAGTAATAGTATCAGGAAATGAAAACTTAAGAAGTGGAACAAATAAAGTAAATGTCGTAGTAACAAATCCAGAAGGAACAAAGAGTAAAACATATCAGATACTAGTAACAAAAGCGAAGAATTCAAATGCAAAATTAAGTGAAATAAAAGTAACAAGTGAAAAAGGAACAACTATAACAAATCATGAAATAACACCAGAGATAAATGAAGAAGATAGAATATATAATGCAGAAGTAGACTATGATGTAGAAAAAGTGTTAATAAGTGCAACACCAGAAAGAAGTACAACAACAATAAGTGGAGATGGAGAAGTATACTTAAATTATGGAAATAATCAAGTAGTATTAACAACAATTGCCGAAGATGGAACAATAGATTATTATTATGTAAATGTATATAGAAATTATGATCTAGATTTAGAAAGTTTAGAAGTAGATAAAGGAGAGTTAGATCCAGAATTTAATAAAACCAAAACAGAATATACTGTTGAAGTAGAATATGAAGAAAAAGAAATAACAGTAATAGGTTCAACAAGTAAAGAAGAAGTAGAAGTACAAGGAAATGGATTATATAACTTGACTGTTGGAAATAATGAAATCAAGGTAAAAGTAAAAGCAAGAGATAATACAGAGAAAGTATATACAGTAAATGTAATAAGAAAAGCAGATGATAATAACTATATAAAGAATTTACAAGTAAATGGTATTATTTCACCAGTATTTGATAAATTAACTGAGGAATATCAAGTAGATGTAAGACCATCGGTAAGTGAATTAGATTTAAATATCGAACTAGAAAGCAATTTAGCAACATATGAAATATTAAATAATAATTTATCAATGGAAAATAATCCAACCGAAGTAATAATAAGAGTAAGAGCACAAAATGGAAATACAAGAGATTATAAATTAAATACATATGTAAGAGATTTATCATTCTTCTCAAATCAATTAAAAGATATGTGGGTAGATCATGGACAATTAACACCAGACTTTAATCCAGCAATAAATAACTATGCAGTAACAGTAGAAAACTCAATAGATAATATAGAAGTAAGAACATTAAAAGATAACCAATATCAAACAATAAAAATAAATGGCGTAGTAGGTTCATATAGAACAATCCCATTAAGTGTTGGAAGAAATGAAATAAAAGTAGAAGTAATAAATCCATCAAATACAGAAACAAATACATATTCAATAATTGTATATCGAAGTGCAACAAGTGATGCAAGTTTGTCAAATTTAGTAGTAGAAGGACATCAATTCTATCCATATTATGCAAAAAATATATATGAATATGATTTAGATATTGAAAGTGAAGAAGATAACTTGAATGTAATAGCAACACCAAGTGATAGTAATTCTAAAGTTGAGATAAGTGGAAATAATAATATTCCACCAGGAAGATCAGAGATAAGAATTAAAGTAACAGCACCAGATAATATAACAACAAAAGAATACACTATAAAAGTAAATAAAGTTCCATCAACAAATAATTACTTATCATCTTTAACAGTAACAGATTATAATTTAGATAAGACATTTACCAAAACAGATCAAGGACCATATACGATAAATGTTGGTACAAATGTAACAAATATAAATGTAAAAGGAATAGCAGAAAGTAGCAAAGCAACAGTAACAGGAGATGGAGTAAAATCTTTATCAAAAGGAAGAAATGAAATCCAAATTACTGTAACATCAGAAAGTGGAGATGCAAGAATATATACTCTAATAGTAAATAGAGCATATAATGATGATGCATATCTAACAAATATATTACTTTCAGATGGAGATTTAGATCCAGAATTTAATAAAAATACATTTATATATGAAGTAGAAGTAGATGAAAGTGTTGAGGAAGTAAGTGTAACAGGAGTATTAAGTGATAATAATGCAAGCATAATTGGAAATGATACATATGATTTAACAGAAAATGAAGAAACAAATGTAACATTAAAAG
>CAMVNW010000029.1 GCA_947168965.1 uncultured Caryophanales bacterium | reverse complement strand
ACTGGTGCAGCTCAAATGGATGGAGCAATCTTAGTTATTGCAGCTACAGATGGACCTATGGCTCAAACAAAAGAACACTTATTACTAGCTCAACAAGTTGGTGTAAAACGTATGGTAGTTTTCATGAATAAGTGTGATATGGTTGATGATCCAGAAATGCTAGAATTAGTAGAAATGGATATCAGAGAAAACCTTGAAAAATATGGATATGATCCAGACAATACTCCAATCATTCAAGGTTCAGCATTAAAGGCTCTTGAAGGAGATCCTCAATATGTTGAAAAAATTATGGAATTAATGAATGCAGTAGATACTTGGATTGAAACTCCAGAAAGAGATACTGACAAACCATTCTTAATGCCAATCGAAGACGTTTTCACAATCACAGGTCGTGGAACTGTTGTTACAGGACGTGTTGAAAGAGGACAATTAAAACTTAACGAAGAAGTTGAAATCGTTGGTTTAAAAGAAACTAAGAAATCAGTTGTTACAGGAATCGAAATGTTCCGTAAACAATTAGACTATGCAGAATGTGGAGATAACGCTGGTGTACTTCTAAGAGGTATCGCTAGAGAAGACGTTGAACGTGGTCAAGTATTAGCTAAACCAGGTTCAGTTACACCACATACTAAATTCAAAGCTCAAGTATACGTTTTAACTAAAGAAGAAGGTGGACGTCATACTCCATTCTTCAGTAACTATCGTCCACAATTCTATTTCAGAACTACTGACGTAACTGGTGTAATCGAGTTACCAGAAGGAACTGAAATGGTAATGCCTGGAGATAACGTAGAAATGACAGTTGAATTAATTGCTCCTATCGCTATCGAAAATGGAACTAAGTTCTCTATTCGTGAAGGTGGTAGAACAGTTGGTGCTGGTAACGTTTCAGAAGTTATTAAATAATTAAAAATTAAACAAAGAAACTAGAAAAAATCTAGTTTTTTTGGCGTTTATAAAGGAGGCGATTTTATGAAAGAAGAAAAAGAATATTTAGAATATACAATAAAGAAATATGATGAAGTAATAAAAGATTCAAAATTTAAAATAAAAAATTTAAAGAAATACTACAATGATTATGACGAGATGATGGATGAATTAGAAAGACTTGAACATAAAATTAACAAAACTATTGAATCTAAAGAAAAACCCTATTTCGCACGAATAGACTTTCAATCAGACAAAAAAGAAACATGTTATATAGGAAAACTTGGCGTTAGTGATTATGATAATAACATAATAACAGTAGATTGGAGAGCCCCAATATCATCACTATACTATGATTCAAATATAGGAACATGCGAATATAATAGTCCAAGCGGAATAATAAAAGGGAACTTAATTCTTAAAAGACAATATGAGATAGATCATCAAAAACTGATAAACTGTCAAGATGTAGACACAGTAAGTAATGATGGAATATTAAAGCCATATCTAAGTGTATCTGCAGATACAAGATTAAAAAACATAGTATCAACAATTCAGTCAGAACAAAACAAAATAATAAGATATCCATTAAAAAACATAATAATACAAGGAGTAGCAGGCTCAGGAAAAACAACAGTTGCCCTTCATAAAATCGCATACCTTGTATATAACTATCAAGACATAATAAAGCCAAAAGATTACATGGTAATAGGACCTAATAAATTCTTTGTACAATATATATCAAAGATATTACCGGACCTAGATGTAAATGGTGTAGTAGAATATACACTAGAAGAAATATTAGAAAAATATACAAACGAAAAATTTAAAATAAACAATCAACTAGATAAAGTAATTGAATATGATGAAGTATCTGAATTAAAAACATCACTAAAAATGAAAAAAATAATAGATAACTATATAGAAAAAATAAAAATATATCCAGATAATATATTAATAGAAAATGTAGAAATAGTTTCAAATGAAAGACTAAAACAAATAACAAAAGAAATAAACAATACATATAAAACGATAAGGGAAAAACAAGAAAGACTAAAACTTATATTAGATAAATATATAAAAGAACACAAACAAACATTAATAGATAAACTTATAAAATCAAACATAAATAATAAAATAATACAAGAATTCAAAAGAAATCACAGTAAATATATAAAAAATAATATTCCAAAAATAAAATCAATTAAGGAATATTATAAAACAATATTGATAGAAAATAATATAAATCAAAAAGAATTTGAAATAGAAGATATTCCATCACTATTATATATAAAGTATAAATTAGGAAACGATATATTTGATAATTATAAACATATAGTAATAGATGAAGCACAAGACTATGGAAAATTCATGTTTTATGTAATAAAAAAAATATTCAAAAACGCAACATTTGGAATATTTGGAGATTTAGCACAATCATTATACACGTATAGAAGTATAAAAGATTGGAATATAGTAAAAGATATATTTAATTCAGAAATAGAATACTTAAATAAAAGCTATAGAACAACAATAGAAATAATGGATGAAGCAAATATTATTAATAGAAAATTAAACCTTAGCCTAGCAACACCGGTAATAAGACATGGAGAAAAAGTAGAATATACAAATAAAACAATAGAAGAAATAATAAAATCAATAAAAGAAAAATATAACACTATCGCAATAATAACTAAAACACTTAATGAAGCTCAAGAATTACATAAAAAATTCAAAGAGTATGACTTAATAACACCACAAGATATTTCTTATGAAAGTAAAATAACAATATTACCAAGTTATCTGTCAAAAGGATTAGAATTTGATGCAGTAATAATAATAGATACATTCGATAAAGAAAACAAAATAGATTTAAAACTATTATACGTATCAATGACAAGAGCACTCCATAAACTATACATAAAAATGTAAATAAATATATATTAATGCTACAACAAATTGACAATAAAAAAATATATTTGATAAAATAAATGAAGAAGGAGTGAAATAAATGAAAAAAGGAATAAAAATACTAATAATTAGTCTATCAATAATATTAGTAGCGGCTTTAATAATGCTTTTATTATATAAAAATAACAAAAAAGAAATAGAAGTATCAAAAGAAATAGAAATATATAAGGATATAACATTAAAGGAACTAATAGATGATGACATTGAAATATTAGATGATTATAAGATTAATACTGAAAGTTTAGGAGAACAAGAAATAGAAGTAAAATATAAAAACAAAATATTTAAATACAAAGATAAAATAAAAATAGTTATTACAGATAAAGAAGCCCCAACATTAGAAGTAAAAGATATAAAAATAGAAAAAGGAACTGAAACTGATATAACAAAAGACTTTAAATGTACAGATAATTATGACAAAAATCCTAAATGTTATGTAGAAGGATCATATAATATTAATGAAGCAGGAATATATACGCTTAAATATATTGGAGAAGATTCAAGCAATAACAAATCAACAAAAGATTTTACATTAACTGTATATGAGAAAGTTCAAGAAGTTCAACCAACTCAAGAAATAACAGGAGCTAATCAAGAAAAAATAGTATGTACTAATTCACAGAATACATCAGGAATAGTTATGAATTCTATAATAAATATATATCTTAATAACTCAAACTTTAATAGTTTGGATATGACAATAGAAGCATCATTACCAGAAAAATACATGGGTCAAAAACAAGCATTTGCATCAAGTATTGAAAAACAATATGGGGACTTTGAAAAAGAATATGGTGTAAAACCAAGTGTTACAGAAACAGATAATGGTTTTAGAATTGATTTTAATATGACAGCAGAACAAGCAAAAGAATTCTATGGAAGCGATGATACAACAGCAACAAGAAGTGAAGTAATAGAAACATTTGGACAACAAGGATTCAGTTGTAAATAATTAACAAGTAAAAAAGTAGAAAAAACTATTCTACTTTTTATATTCATTATAAAGAGAAAAACTACAAAATTTGACAATAGAAAACATATTTGATAAAATTAAAAAAGAGAGGAGTGAAATAGTGAAAAAGTTTATAATACCAGGATTACTTTCATTAGTATTGTTAACAGGATGTGGAGGTAAAGAAGAAACAATAGTATGTACAAACGAACAATCAACATCAGGAATTGAAATGAATACTGTTTTAAATGTAAATTTAAAAGATAATAACTTCGTTAATATGGATATGACTATTGAAGCAAATTTACCTGAAAACTTAATGAGTAGAAAATCAGAATTCATAGAATTATTTGAAAAACAATATCAAGGATTTGAAAAACAATATGGTGTTCAACCAAAAGTATCAGAAACAGATAAAGGAGCTAAAATAGATTTCGAAATGACAGCTGAACAAGCAAAAGAATTCTATGGAAGCGATGATACAAAAGCAACAAGAAAAGAAGTAATAGAAGAATTTGAAAAACAAGGATTTACTTGTAAATAAAAAATAATGCATTATGCATTATTTTTTTTACTTATATAATTCTTGCTTTAATAAGTTAATATTTTCTAAACTAATAGATACAAAATCTTTTTTACTATTTCTATCATTATCACTTAAATTAGATAAAGAATGAAATTTTAAAACTTCAACATTAGTTTCATCAATAATAGATTTAATAGTAGGACTAATTTCTTCACCACGTATAACAAATATATATTTAGTTTTACCATCAATAATTCTTCTTTTTACATCCGAAACATCTTTTTCACTAACACTTTCTTCATCAAGAGAAATAACATTAAATCCATATTTTTCTAAGTATTTAAACATATCACTAGAAACAACAATAGTAGGATCACTAGAACTACTAGATACAACATTCAATTTTGCACTTAAAGTTGATAAATCTAATTTTAAACTTTCATAGTTTTTCTCGATATCATTTTTTAAATAATGATTATTAATATACTCATTAAAACCAGTTTTAATATTACGAGCAATCATTAAAGCATTTGCAGGATCTAACCATAATACTTCTTGATAATCAGTAGATTCCATACTTAATGTAGAATCAATTATCTTTAAATTCTTATTATATTTAAGCATATCAGTTAAATAATTTTTTTCCTTGCTCATACCATTAAAAATAAATAAATCTGATTTACTATAATCTCTAATTTGCTTATCATTTAAATCATATTTACTAGGTATAATTCCATTAGGATAAATACTTATTATATTACTGTGTTCACCATATAATGTACTAGCAATATACTCGATTGGATAAACAGAAGTATAAATTGTAATATCTTCCATTGAATCACGTTTAATACAGCCAGTTAATAAAAAACATGCAACTAAACTAAATAAAACTAAAAATTTTTTCATTATTTCAACTCCTTAGGTACAGGGTCATAACCACATTTTTTATTAAAAGGGTTACACCTTAATATTCTTTTAATAGTTAAAAAACTTCCCTTAAAAGCGCCATATCTTGAAATAGCTTCAATTCCATAATTTGAACAACTAGGGTTAAATCTACACTTCATATGACAACTAAAAGGTATCATTTGATAAACTTTTATTATTCCTACTAAAAAATATTTCATAATATAATTATACTAAAAAATATATAAAAAGTAAAATTAATATTTATTTTTTACAAACAATTTGATACAATTATTAACAGGGTGATTATTGTGGAAGTTTTAGATAAATTTAATATTACACCAAATCATGATTCATTATATATAAAAGCATTTACACACACATCATACGCAAATGAACACGGTACTACTAGCTATGAAAGACTAGAATACCTAGGAGACGCAGTAATGGAATTGGTAATAAGTGAATACTTATATAACAACACAGAAAAACAAGAAGGGGAAATGACAAAACTAAGAAGTTACTATGTATGTGAAAATGCACACTACGAATATTCAAAAATTCTAGGCCTAAACGAATATGTACTATTAGGCAATGGAGAAGAAGAATCAGGTGGAAGAGATAGAAAAGCAATTATAGCAGATATCTATGAAGCATTTATAGGAGCAATATTCCTAGATCAAGGCTTTGAATATGTAAAAAGTTTTATATATAAATACATAATACCAATAATAGAAGATAAAAAGAATAACTTCTTTAACGACTATAAATCAGTATTACAAGAATTTGTACAGACAGATAAAAGAAGTTTGGTATACGAAGTAGTTGACGAAACAGGTCCAGCACACAATAAGACATTCACAGTAGTAGTAAAAATAGATGACATATTATATGGTCAAGGAATAGCAGGAAGTAAAAAAGAAGCAGAACAACTTGCTGCAAAAGACGCTTTACAAAAAGCACAAAATGGGAGGTAATTATGGGAAGAGCATATGAAGTAAGAAAAGCAAGTATACAAAAAACAGGAGCAGCAAAAGCAAAACTTTATTCAATGTACGCAAGAGAAATATATCAAATAGCAAAAAATGGAGGAACAGAACCAACAGGTAATCCTAGTTTAAAAAGAATACTAGAAAAAGCTAAAAAAGAACAAGTTCCAGCAGACATAATAAAAAGAGCAATCGATAAAGTAAATAGTGGTGCTGATGAAACTTATGAAACAGTAAAATACGAACTATTTGGTCCAGCAGGTTCAACACTAATAGTAGAATGCTTAACAGATAACGTAAACAGATCAGTAAGTAGCGTAAGAGCAGTAATTAACAAATGCAAAAGTAAAATGGGAAGTATGGGAAGTGTATCATTTAACTATGATCACTTATGTATAATTGGATTCAAAGGATTATCAGAAGAAGAAACACTAGAAGCATTAATAGAAGAAGGACTAGACGTAGAAGACATAGAAGAAGATAATGGAATGATTATAGTATATGGAGATCCACAAGACTCATATAAAATAAAAGAAGCAATAAATAAAAAACAAAATGATACAAACTTTGAAATAGATGAAATAAGCATGTTACCAAAAGATAAAGTAACACTTACAGGAGAAGACTTAGAAATATTTAATAGACTTTTAACAATGTTAGATGATGTAGAAGACGTTAATAAAGTATATCACAATGTAGAATTAGGATAATTCCTAATTTTTTTTTGAAAATTTAGTGAATTAAAACACTTTTATTGATTATAAAAAACATAAATGCTATAATTTATAAAGGTGATTATTATGAT
This sequence comes from uncultured Caryophanales bacterium, assembly GCA_947168965.1. GTDB lineage: Bacteria > Bacillota_I > Bacilli_A > RF39 > UBA660 > UBA3631. The sequence continues at coordinate 4,321 of CAMVNW010000029.1, read as the reverse complement.
ATATTTAGATTATAGCGCAACAACTCCTGTAAGCGAAGAAGTACTAGAAAGTTTTTGCCAAGTTTCAAGAAAATATATAGGAAATCCAAACTCATTGCACAGATTAGGTACAGAGGCAAATGAGATGATTAATAAAGCAACAAATCAAATTGCTGAAATACTAAAAGTAAAACCTAGTGAAATTATTTATACAAGTGGATCAAGTGAATCAAACAACTTAGCTATAAAAGGAATAGCTATGAAATATAAAAACAGAGGAAACCATATAATAACAACACCATTAGAACATTCATCTATAAATGGACCACTAAACTACCTAATAGATAATGGTTACGAAGTTGATTTCGTTGAATTAGATGAAAATGGTATGGTTAATATAGAAAACCTAAAAAGTTTAATAAAAGATACAACTATACTAGTTAGTATAAACTCAGTAAATAGTGAAATCGGACTAAGACAACCAATAGAAGAAATAGGAGAATTACTAAAAGAATATCCAAAAATATTCTTTCACGTAGATATGACACAATCAATTGGAAAAATAAACATTCCACTAGATAATGTAGACTTAATGAGTTTCTCAGCCCATAAAATTTATGGAATAAAAGGAGTAGGATGTCTAATAAAAAAAGAAAACATCAACCTAGAACCATTAATTCATGGAGGAAAATCAACAACAATATATAGAAGTGGAACACCAGCAATAGGATTAATCTGCTCAATTTCAAAAGCATTAAGACTCGCAACAGAAAATCTAGATAAAAAATATGAGCATGTATTAGAATTAAATGACTATCTAAGAGAAAATTTAAAAAAATACAATAAAGTATTTATAAATAGTAATGAAAAATCAATACCATTCGTATTAAATATAAGTGTAATTGGAATAAAACCAGAAACATTATTACATGCATTAGAAGAAGACGAAATATATATATCAACACAAAGCGCTTGTTCATCAAATACAACTATGTCAAAAGCAGTATATAACTTAACAAAAAGTGAGGAAAGAGCTTCTTCAAGTGTAAGAGTAAGTATTAGTTATCTAACAACAAAAGAAGAAATTGATAGCTTATTAAAAAGTTTTGATAAAATATACAAAAGATTAGTAGAGGAGTAAAAATGAAAATATTGAAATTTAATGCAATATGGTGTAGTGGATGTATAGTAATGAAAAAAATAATGAAAGAAATTGAAGAACTATATCCAAACATCGAAATAGAATCATATGACTATGACATGGATGAAGAAATAGTAAAACAATGGAATATAGGTGAAATAATACCAGTACTAGTATTTGTAGATGAATCTAATAATGAAATAGGTAGATTGATAGGAGAAAAGACAAAAAAAGAAATAATTAAGGAGATAGAAAGATTATCATGAAAAAACTAAAATTCTTAATACTAACAATACTATTATTACTACCAATAAGCATAAGCGCAAAAGAAAAAGTAGATTTATATTTATTTCATTCAGAAACATGTATGCATTGCCAAGCAGAAAGAGAATATCTAAAAGAACTAGAAAGTGAATACGATAATTTAAAAATACATTTATATGAAGTAGATAGTCATAAAGATAATCTAGAAAAAATGATAAAAGTAAAAGAAAAACTAAAAATTGACTCACCTAACGTACCCTTTACTGTAATAGGAAATTACTATTATATTGGATTTAGTGACTCAATAGGTGATGGAATAAAAGAATTAGTAGAAAAATATACAAACGAACAACAAATAAATATGGTAAAGCCAATACTTGAAGATAAAGAAGTACCAGATATTGAAATGTTAAATGGAGAAATCAAAACAATAAACGTATTTGGGAAAAAAATAAATCCAGCAAAATTGTCCCTTCCAGTATTATCAATAGTATTAGGGGCAATAGATGGATTCAATCCATGTGCAATGTGGGTTTTAATATTTCTAATAAGCATGTTATTTAACATGAAAGATAGAAAAAAAATGTGGTGCTTAGGAATAACATTCCTTGTAACCTCAGCAGTAGTATACTTATTATTCATGTTTGCATGGTTAGGAATAACAACAACATTGTTAACACGCGTATCTTGGTTTAGAATACTAATTGCCTTAGTCGCACTAATAGGAGCATTTATAAATTTAAAAAGTTTCTATAAAAGTATCAAAACTGGAACAGGATGCGAAGTTGTAGATAATAACAAAAGAAAAAATATAATGACAAAAATAAGGAAAATAACAGCAGAAAAAAGTTTTATATTAGCACTAATAGGAGTAATGATATTAGCAGCAAGCGTTAACATAATAGAACTAGCATGTTCTGCTGGAATACCAGTATTATTCACAAATGTACTAGCACTCAATAATCTAACAAAATTTGAAACTACAATGTATGTATATTTATATACACTATTCTTCCTAATAGACGATATAATAGTATTTGTAATCGCAATGCTTACACTAAATATAAAGGCAATATCAACACGTTACACAAAATACTCACATCTAATAGGCGGAATATTAATGCTAATAATTGGATTATTAATGCTATTTAAGCCAAGTTGGCTAATGTTTAACTTCAACTAGGAGGTATTATGGATATATTAATAATAGGAGCAGGTGCATATGGACTTGCTCTTTCAACTATATTAAGTGATAAAAATAAAGTAACAATCTATTCGTCGATAAAAGAAGAAATAGAAAAATTAAAAAAAACATATAAAAATGAAAACTTATTTCCTGATATAGAATTATCAAAAAAAATATCATTTATAAATAAGATAGAAAAAAAATACGATTTAATAGTTTTAGCACTTCCAACAAATATACTAGAACAAGAATTATTAAAAATAAAAGAAGAAATAAAGAAAACACCAATAGTAATTACATCCAAAGGAATACATAAAAACAAATTTCCATATGATATAGTAAAAGAAAATATAGAAACAGATGAAATATATGTATTGTCAGGACCAAGTTTTGCTAAAGACTTAATAAAAAAACAAACAGTATCCCTTACACTTGCGGGAAATAAAGAAATAAAAGAAATATTTAATGAAGAATATATTAGTATTGAACAAACAAATGATATAATAGGAACAGAACTTTGTGGATCATTAAAAAATATATTCGCAATAGGAACAGGAATATTAGAAGGATTAAATGTATCCGAATCAACCAAAGCTTCATTCCTAACAAAAGTAATTAATGATACAAAAAGAATAATAAAAAGCTTAAATGGAAACGAGAATACAATTTTTATGTCATGTGGAATAGGAGATACAATACTTACATGTACAAGCAAAAGTAGTAGAAACTATACATTTGGTTATTTAATAGGAAATAAAAAAAATAAAGAAGAACTAGAAAAATATATAAAAGAAACAACGATAGAAGGTTTAGACACATTAAAAGAATATAAAGAATTATTTAAAAAACAAGGTTTAAATATAGAAATAATAAACATTTTAAATGAAATTATTTTTAATAATATGGACCCACTAGAACTAGTAAAATATATAACAATGAAAGTGTGATAAAATGCAAAAAGTAAATAACTTAACACAAGAAGACTTTGAATTAATAAAAAAATTCATAAATATGTATGAAACAATAGAGGAACAATACAAGAATGATTATATGTTGTGTGAATCCTTAAGAAAAAATATGATGTTTCAAAAATATGCAAAAGAAATGCAAAATAGTACAATAGAAGAAATATTTAACAGATTAAAAAAAGAAGAATTAAAAAAAATAGAAGATGAAGACTTATATAGAAAAAATTTAATAATGAGCCAAATAGATCTTCTAGAACAAGAAGTAAAACAAATAAATAATAATAAAGAAATTGAAAGATTGTATAACATGATATATATTGGAAATATATCAGAATACTTTAAAGAAGAAGAAATAGAAGAAGAAAAGCCTACAAAAGAATATAAGAAAGATATAGATATAAAAGAACAAAGAATTGAGAAAAAAAGTACAATAACACAAATATACAGAAGATTAAAAAATTTATATGACTACAAAAAAATTTATGACAAAATAATTGATACAGAAGTACTAAATGATGACTTTGACTTTTATGAAAAATTTAAAGAACCAATAAGACTTTTTTTAAATGCTAATTATAATTCAATAATGAAAAAACTAAACATAACAGAACCATCTGAGAAAACTATAGAAATAATTAATCCTACACAACAAAGAACTAAATAATATTGAAAAAAAATATATGATTGTGATATAATTATCACATACGTTCCCGTAGCTCAGTAGGATAGAGCGATCGCCTCCTAAGCGATAGGCCGTTGGTTCGATTCCAATCGGGAACGCCA
>CAMVNW010000028.1 GCA_947168965.1 uncultured Caryophanales bacterium | reverse complement strand
AAAAAGCAAGTAAATTATAGATATTTACTTGTTTTTTTGATATAATTGGTATTGTCGAAAGGATTGATAACATGTTTGAAAGTTTAGGAGATAGATTACAGAGTGCTATTAATAAGATTAAAGGTTATGGTAAGATAACTGAGGATAATATTAGTGAGGTTACTCGTGAGATTAGATTAGCTTTATTAGAGGCTGATGTTAATTATAAAGTTGTAAAAGAATTTATTTCTAATGTAAAAGAAAAGGCTTTAGGTGAGGATGTTGCTAAAAGTTTAAAGCCTGGTGAAATGTTTGTTAAAATTGTTAAGGATGAGTTAGTTGAACTTCTTGGTGGAGAAGCAGCTCCTTTATATACTTCTGGTAAGCCTAGTATTTTAATGCTTGTTGGTTTACAAGGTGCAGGTAAAACTACTATGATTGGTAAATTAGGTTTAATGTTACGTAAGAAGCATAGTAAGAAACCACTTCTTGTTGCGTGTGATGTTTATAGACCTGCAGCAATTGATCAATTAAAGCAAATTGGTCGTGAGTTAAATATTCCTGTTTATGATGAGGGTAAGGGTAATCCTGTTGATATAGCTAAGAATGGTGTAGCTTATGCTAAAGAAAATGGATTTGATTATGTACTTCTTGATACAGCTGGTAGACTTCATATTGATGAAGCTTTAATGGATGAATTAAATAATATAAATAATGAGGTTAAACCTAATGAGATATTACTTGTTGTTGATAGTATGACTGGTCAAGATGCGATTAATGTTATTGAAGGATTTAATAGTTCTTTACCTTTAACTGGTGCTATTTTAACTAAGATGGATGGTGATACTAGAGGTGGTGCAGCATTATCTATTCGTCACTTAACTAATATTCCTATTAAGTTTGTTGGTATTAGTGAAAAAATGGATGGTATTGAGCCTTTTTATCCTGATAGAATTGCTACTCGTATTTTAGGTATGGGAGATATTATGACTATGCTTGAAAAGGCTGAAGAGGCAATTGATCAAGATGAGGCAATGCGTACTGCTAAAAAGATGCAAAATGGTAAATTTGATTTGGAAGATTTCTTGAGTCAAATGAAACAAATTAAGAAGTTGGGACCTCTTGAAAATTTAATTAAGCTGATTCCTGGTGTTCCTAAGGAGTTAAAGAGTGTTAAGATTGATCCTAAGGATATGGCTCATATTGAGGCGATTATTCTTTCTATGACACCTTATGAAAGACGTCATCCTGAAGTTTTAAAGGCTACTCGTAAGCAACGAATTGCGAAGGGTAGTGCTCGTAGTGTTGAAGAGGTTAATAGATTATTAAAACAATTTGACCAAATGAAGGTAATGATGAAACAATTTAAAAATGGTAATTTTAAAATGCCTTTTTAGTACAAGATTAATTCTTGTATTTTTTCTTTATTTTTGTTTTTTATTATGTTATCATATTAATAGTAAAGGATAGTGTTGATATGAATAAAAAAGGTTTTACGTTGATTGAACTATTGGGCATTATAATTATTATTGGGTTACTTGCTGTTATAATTACTCATAAGGTTAAACCGTCTATTGATGAATCTAAAAAATCGAGTAGTGCTGTTTCTGCTGATAATTTAGTTGGTGCATTTGAACAATATTATTATGAGTCAAAGTTAAGTGGTAGTTTTACTGGTTGTAGTTATGATTTTTCTAATAAAATAAATACATGTGAAGGGTTTGTTTTTGAGGGTATGAGTCCAACTGGTGGGACTATTAGTTTAAGTGCTAAGGGTGAAATAAATGGTGAAATAGTTTTTGATAAAAATGTTTATAATGTTATAGATAATAAGGTTTTGAGTGGTTTACCTATTGAATATACAAGGGTTCAATATATTGAATCAACAGGTACGCAATACATTGATACAGGAGTTATAGCTAATCAAGATACTGGGTTTGATATAGATTTTACTGCTCAAAATGATATTGATAAGACTGGACCAAGATTTGGTACTATATTAGGTGCTAGACAAACTTTCCATGATAATGGATATCAATTAACAACATATAATAATACAATTTTAAAAGGTCATTTTTTATTTGGAACTAATGAAAATGCTGCAAATATTAGATACTCTGCAGGAATGATTCCAGGGACTAGACAACAAATTAAATTTAGAAATGGAGTATTAGTATTACCTGATAATACAACAACTTCTTTGACTAATTATACTTTTGATACTCCTACAACATTAACTATTTTTGCTTTGAATGATGCTGTGGATGGTGTAGTGGAAAATTCTAATACAAAGTTATACAGTCTTAAAATATATGATAATAAGGAATTAATTCGTGATTTTGTTCCATGTTATCGAAATAGTGATAAGGAACTTGGATTATATGATACGGTAGAAAATAAGTTTTATGAAAATGGTGGGACTGGAAAATTTGAAACAAATAAGGAATTTAGTGAAAAATATGTTGCTTTAAGTTATATTGAATCAACAGGAACTCAATATATTAACTCAAAATATTATGCAACACCAAATACTGGTATTGAGGTTGATTTCCAATTTACAGATTTAACAAATCAGCAAGGTATATTTGGTATTAAAACAAGTGATTTAAATTATTCAACACATTTGTTTTATATAAATACTAGTATTAAGTTTGCATATGGATTTAAAGACGGATCAGGTGATTGGACTCCTACGAGTGTTCCTGCTGATACAAATAGACATATATTAAAAAGTAATGTTGATTTAAATTATTATAGTTTTGATAATCAGGCTAATGTAAGATTTGTTAATTCTATTACTACTAATAGTAAATATGCATTGTATATTTTTGCTGGTGGAAATGATAATCTTAGTGTATCTAATTATGCAAAAATAAAAATTTATTCTTTCAAAATTTATGAAAATGGAGTTTTGGTAAGAGATATGATACCAGTTAAGAGAAAAAGTGATAATGTTGCTGGACTATATGACAAATTGAATGATGCATTTTATATAAATAGTGGAACAGGAGAATTTATAAAAGGAGAGTAATTCTTCTTTTTTTTGACATTTTTTTATTTTTAGTTTTTATATAATATGCTTGGTGATTATATGAAAAAGTATTTTTGGTCTATAATTTTATCTTTAGTGGTTGGTATTTATTTGGGTAAATTTACTTTGAGTCAGTATGATGATTTTAATGTTTTTCCTGTATCTTTTAATTATGATACTGTATATTTTTTGCAACAGGGGGTTTATAGTAATGAGAATGTTATGAAAAATAATATGGCTGATTTTGAATATTATATATACGATGTTGAGGATGATGGGTATCATACTTATGTTGGAATTACAAAAAGTCAAGATAATGCTTTAAAAGTTAAGGAATTCTTTAAACAAAAAGGGTATGATATTTATATAAAGGAAAATAATATTAACAATAATAATTTTATTTCTATTTTAAATCAATATGATATTTTATTAGGAGATGCATCATTTGATGCGATTGATAGTATATGTAATCAAATATTAAGTAGTTATGAGGAGTTGGTAATAAATGAAAATAAAGGAGATACCAAAGAATGAAAGACCTATTGAAAGACTTATTATTAATGGTTGTGATTTTCTAAGTAATGAGGAATTATTATCTATTCTTATTAAAACGGGTAGTAAGGAGTCTAGTGCGAAGGATCTTGCTTCTTTGATACTTCGTGATTGTAATGGTGATTTATCTCGTATAAATTATTCTAATCTAAAAAAAATTAAGGGTATGGGTGATTCTAAAAGTGCTTCTATTCTTGCTGGATTGGAGTTAGGAAGAAGGGCTTCTATGAGTGTTTCTTCTATTAAGAATTTGAAAATTAGTGATAGTAATATTGTTTTTGATTATTATAGTCCTTTGTTTTTTAATAAGAAACAAGAATATTTTTATTGTATTTATTTGGATACAAATAAGGTTGTTATTGAAGAAAAACTCCTTTTTATAGGTACTCTTAATTATAGTGTTGTTCATCCTCGTGAGGTTTTTAAGGAAGCAATTAGTGTTAGTGCTTCTTCGATAATTTGTATTCATAATCATCCTAGTGGTAATGTAATGCCAAGCCGTAATGATTTTGAAATTACTAAAAGGTTGGTTGATGTTGGTAATTTATTAGGTATTAAGGTTCTTGATCATATAATTATTGGTAAAGAAAAATATTATAGTTTTTTAGAAAATGGAGATATATAGTTTAATTTTGTTTTAAAATATATTATAATTAATAAGGTGAGTATCATGTATAAGAAAAATAGTAGGGTTAAAAAAATTGTTTTAGGTGTTTTAATTGTTGTATCTTTAATGTTATCTAGTGTTATTATTAATAGAAATTTTGATTTGCCTGATTTTTTTATTAAGGATGGTATTTTATTTGTTGATAGGTTTATTTCTCATCCTTTTCAATCTTTTAGTGATGATCAATATGAACAACTTAGAGTTGAAAATGAGAATTTAAAGCAAGAATTGGATAAGATTAAGTATTATGAAACTGAAAATGAGGAGCTAACTTCTGAAATTTCGAAGTTAAAGGAAATGCTTCATATTAATAAATTACTTAGTGATAAGGAGTTTATTAATGCAAGTGTTTTAAGTAGGGGAATTGATTATTGGAATGAATCTTTGATGATTGATAAAGGTTCTGACGATGGTGTTTCTAATAATATGGCTGTTGTTAGTGGTGGTTTTTTAATAGGTGTAACTGATAATGTTAGTCACTACAATAGTAATGTTTTATTACTTTCTAATTCGAAGTTTCCTGTTAATATTTCTGTTAAAATTAAGTTAGAAAACCGTGAGGTTGTTGGAATTTTAAATAATTATAATAATGGATTATTTGAAATAGTTGGTATTGTTGATAATGTTGAAATTCCAAGTGGCTCTAAGGTTGTCACTACTGGTTTAGGGAATATTTTTCCAAGTGGTTTGTTAGTTGGATATGTTGATAGTGTTACTACTGATAATTTTGATTTATCTAAAATTGTAAATGTTAAAAGTGATATAGATTTTAATAATATTTCTTATGTTACTATTGTAAAGAGGGGTAATGAATGATAATTTTAATTGTTACTTTTTTATCTTTTATACTTGAGTATATTGTAAATGGTTTTTTTCATGGGACTTTGTTTACTGGATTAATAGTTTTTTCTTCTATTATTTTACTAGAGCCATATTTTAAAAAGAATAATGAATTATTCTTTGTATATTGTTTTATTGTTGGTTTTTTATATGATTTTGTATATACAGGAACATATTTTATGAATGCAGGATTATTTTTAATAATAGGTATTTTTGTTGATTATATTAATGGAATTACTCCGAATAATTGGTTTGTATCTATTATTGAGTTAATTTTTTTAATTTCTTTATATAGGTTTTGTTCTTTTATGTTTTTGGGGATAAACGGTGTGATTGATATGAGCTTTAGGGTTTTATTTAAGAGTATATATTATTCTTTATTAATGAATTTGGTTTATGGAATTATATTATATTTTGTTTTATATTTAATTTCTAGAAAGTTTAATATCAAGAGAATAAATTAGTTTTTTTATCATATTATTTATTGGTGATATTATGTCTAATTATAATTTGAGTAAAAGTAAAAATAGAAATAAGAAGGAAAATGATTCTTATTCTTTTTTTAATGTTATTTTAAATAAAATTCTTATTACTGGTTTATTAACTATAACTTGTATGATTTTTTTAAAAAAGGATTTATCTTTTAAGAAAATGTTTTATGATAATGTAATAGAAAACAATTTTAATTTTGCTTCTCTTAATAGTTTATATACTAAGTATTTTGGTGGTACGCTTCCTTTCAGTAATGTTTTTGAGTCAACTGAAACTGTTTTTAATGAGAATTTGAGTTATGATTCTGCTAGTGATTATATGGATGGTGTAAGTTTGTCTGTCGGAAGTGATTATCTTGTTCCTAGTATTGATAGTGGTCTTGTTGTTTTTGTTGGTGAAAAGGATGGATATGGTAATACGGTTATAATTCAAACTAGTGATGGCGTGGATATATGGTATTCTAATATGAATGATATTAGTGTTGATATGTATGAATATGTATCTAAAGGAGGGTTTATTGGAAATTGTCGTGACAATCTTGTTTTAGTTTTTAAGAAGGATGGTAAGGTTATTGATTATAAGAAATACATTTAAGATTCATGTGTTTTTTTATTTTGTGATGTTTATTGCGTTGTTTACTGGTAATATTCGAGATTATTTGATTTTTACTAGTATTATTATTGTTCATGAATTGGGGCATATTGTTGGTGGTTGTCTTTTTTCTTGGAAGATTAATAAAGTTATTCTTTTACCATTTGGTGGCTTAACTGTTTTTGATAATCCTATTAATACAAGTTTATTTGAACAGTTTATTGTTACTTTATTAGGCCCTTTGTTTCAAATTATATTTTATTTTTTTATTAGTAGGTTATTTAATTTGTCTCAAAGTGTTATTTATTATAATTATGTTTTGCTTTTATTTAATTTATTACCAATTTATCCTCTTGATGGTTCTAAGTTTTTATATGTCTTTTTAAATATATTTTTTCCTTTTAAGCTTAGTCATTTAATATTGGTTTTTAATTCTTTTTTATTTATAGTGGGAGTTGTTGTGTTTGTTGGACGTTTTGATTTTTTAGTGTTTTTAGTTTTATTATTTTTATTTTTTAGTGTTCTTTCTTTTTTTAGGGATCGTGATCTAATTTTTAATAAGTTTTTGTATGAAAGATATAGCTATGATTTGAAATTTAGAAATATTAGGAGGGTAGGTTCTATTTATAAAATGTATCTTTGGTGTAGACATTTAATTTATGATGGGAAAAAGTATACATCTGAGAAGGAATTTCTTTTAAAAAGGTTTGACAATCATTATAAATTATGATAGAATGTAGGACGTGTAGAGCCTCTCTACAACCGCACGGAAAAGGTTTTAAACAGAAATGTGCCTTAATGGCGAGTCTTAGGTAAAAGGAGGAATAATATGAAAGCTGTTATTGAAACAGGTGGAAAACAATACTTAGTTGAAGAAGGTAAAGTTCTTTATATTGAAAAATTAGATGCTGAAGCTGGTAGTGAAATCACTTTTGATAAAGTTTTAATGGCAGATGGTGTTCTTGGTAAGCCTTATGTTAAAGGTGCTACTGTAACTGCTACAGTTGAAAAGAATGGTAAAGCTAAAAAAGTTTTAGTTTTCAAGTATAATTCTAAGAAGAATTATCGTAGAACTCAAGGTCATCGTCAACCATATACAAAAGTAACTATTAAGTCAATTAACAAGTAATATGATTAAGATTTGTTTAAAGTATTCTGATAATATAATTGATTCTATTGATATTACTGGACACGCTAATCATGACGTGTATGGTAAAGATATAGTGTGCGCTAGTGTTTCTAGTATAGTTATTACTAGTGTTAATGCTATTATTAGATTAGATCAGAAATCAATTGATTATAAGAATGAAGATGGAATTTATATTTCTATTTTGAATCATAATAAAGTTGTAGATACTTTAATTGATAATATGGTTAGTTTGCTATATGAACTAGAAAAACAATATAAGAAAAATATTATTATTAAGGAGGTGCACTCATGCTAAAGTTATTAGAGTTAAATATTCAATTATTTGCACATAAAAAAGGACAAGGTTCAACTAAGAATGGTAGAGATTCAATTTCAAAGAGATTAGGAGCTAAGGCTGCTGATGGAGAATATGTAAGTGGTGGATCAATTATATATCGTCAACGTGGAACTAAAATTTATCCAGGTAATAATGTAGGAATTGGATCTGATGATACTTTATACGCAAAAGTTTCAGGATATGTTAAGTTTGAAAGAGTTGGAAAAGACAAGAAACAAGCTAGTGTTTATCCAGAAATTTAATTAGAAGAAGAATTTCTTCTTTTTTTTTCTTTTGTTTTAATGTATAATTAATATGATTTGAGGTGACATTTATGTTTGTTGATGAGGTTACATTAGAGTTGGAAGCCGGTAGTGGTGGTAATGGATGTATGGCTTTTCGTCGTGAAAAATATGTTGAGATGGGTGGCCCTTTTGGTGGTAATGGTGGTCATGGTTCTGATATAGTTTTTGTTGTTGATGAAGGCTTGAATACATTACTTGATTTAAGATATAAAAAATTGATTCGTGGTAATAATGGTGAGAATGGAATGGGTAAAGGTATGCATGGTAAGAATGCAGAGGATGTTATTGTTCGTGTTCCTCTTGGAACTGTTATTACTGATTGCGATACAGGTTTGGTTATTGCTGATTTAACTCATAAGGATGATAAGGCTATTGTTGTTCATGGTGGACGTGGTGGTAGAGGTAATATTGCTTTAGCTACTCGTAGTAACCCTGCTCCTAGTATTTCTGAAAATGGTGAGCCTGGAGAAAAACGTCTTGTTAAGATTGAGTTGAAATTGTTGGCTGATGTTGGTCTTGTTGGTATGCCTAGTGTTGGTAAGAGTACTTTGATTTCTAGAATTTCTGCGGCTAAGCCTCGGATTGCTGCTTATCATTTTACTACTTTAAAACCTAATTTAGGTGTTGTTGGTGCGTCTTTGGGTAGAAGTTTTGTAGTTGCTGATTTACCTGGATTAATTGAGGGTGCTTCTTTAGGTGAAGGACTTGGAGATAGATTTTTAAGACATATTGAGAGAACTCGTGTTATTGCTCATGTTGTTGATATGAGTGGTTTTGAAGGAAGAAATCCTTATGATGATTTTTGTATTATTAATAAGGAATTAGAAAGTTTTAATTCTAAAATAATGGATAAGCCTATGATTGTTATTGCAAATAAGATGGATGTGGAAGGTGCTTCTAAAAATTTAGAGGAATTTAAGAAACATGTTGATTTACCAATTTATCCTATTTCTGCAATGACTGATAGTAATTTGGATTTAGTTGTTAATGCTTTAGCTGATATGCTTGATAAGATAGAAAAACAACCTTTATATACTGAAGAGAAGTTTGAAAGTCATGTTTTATATAAGTTTGAGGAGAAGGTTCCTTTTACTATTACTCGTGATGACGATACTTGGGTCATTCGTGGAGACGAGGTTGAAAAGTTACTTAAGATGACTAGATTTAATTCTGATGAAGCTGTCTTAAGATTTTCTAATAAGTTGAAACGTATGGGTATTGATGATAAGTTAAGAGAGATGGGTGCAGAAGAAGGAGACAATGTAAGAATTCTTGATTTTGAGTTTGATTATAAGGAATAGTACTAAGGTACTATTTTTTTTGTTAATTCTTGGAAATGGTTGTTTTAATTTGATTTTTTTGTCGAATTTTGTTATAATGTTATATAGGGTAGAGGAGGCTATTTATGAGATTAAGAAAGTTAGTAATTTATTCTTTAATTTTTATGATATGTCTTTTTATGTGCGATAATGTTTTTGCTTTGACTGGTAAGGTTACTGGGACTGATGTTAGATTGAGGAGTGGTGCTGGTACTAGTTATAGTACTATTACTGAGGATGCAGGTTATGGTAACACTTATACTTTATTGAATTCTAACGCTTATTCTACTAGTGATGGTTCTTCAGGATGTGGAACTGGTAAGTGGTATAAGATTTCTTATAATAATCAAGTTAGTTATATTTGTAGTGAATTTTTTGAGGTGCTTCCTTCTAGTGAACCTGATAACAGTGGTTATCAAAGTATTGATTTAAGTGGTTCTAAGGGTATAATTGCTTGTTATGAGGATGCGACTAGTTTACCTATGAGGAGCGAAGCTGGTGGTGGATATACTGTTCTTAATTTGAATTGTGGAGATCAAGTTGAGATATTAGATACTGATTTATCTACTGCAAATGGATGTTATAGTTGGTATAAAGTTAAAAATAATGGCTCGACTGGTTATGTTTGTGGTAAGTATGTTACTACTACTTCTTTATCTAAATATGCTCAACAGTATTATAAAAGCCATAGTTTAGATGATTATAATAAAAGCTTAAAAAATGCAGGATTTCCTGATAGTTATTTTCCATATTTAGATGAACTACATGCTAGATATCCAAATTGGAAATTTGAGGTTTTGAATACTGGTCTTGATTATTCTACTGTTACTTCTTTGGAAAGTTCTGTTGGTGTAAGTTTAATTCAAGGTGATGAAGTAGGACACAGATCTACTGCTGGTGGTTCTTATAATTATTATAATGATTCATGGAATGTTTTAGATGGTAGTAATTGGTATGCCGCTAATAGTGCTACTGTTAGTTATTATATGGATCCAAGACTTTATTTGAAACCTGATTATGTGTTTATGTTTGAAAAGCTTACTTATGATTCTAAGTATCATACTGTTGATAAGGTTAAAAATATTTTATCTAGTACTCGTTTAGGAGATTATGATGGTGGATATGCGGATTATTATATGGAGGCTGCTAGTAAGTATAATGTTAGTCCATTACATTTGGCAAGTCGTACTCGTCAAGAAATTGGTGGAACTACTTCTGTTATAAGTGGTGAATGGTTTGATTATAATGGTACTTGGTATCATAATTTATATAATACTTATAATATAGGTGCTTATAGTGGATATGATAACTGGAAAAAAGGCTTGATTTTTGCAAATGGTGGAGAAGACGGGTATGAAAAGAGTACTTATTATGGAAGACCATGGAATACTTTAAAGAAGGCTATTGTTGGTGGAGCTCAATTTATAAGTGAAGGTTATATTAATAATAATCAATATACTGAGTATCTACAAAAGTTTAATGTTAATAATGGTAGAGGTAATGTTGGTGTTCATCAATATATGACTAATTTAAGAGCACCTTTATCTGAAGCAAGTAGTACTTATTCTACTTATAGTTCATTTGGAATGCTTGATAATAGTTTTGTATTTACTATTCCTGTTTACAGTAATATGGAGAATATGTATGTTTTACCAAGCCCTAATAATCCTAATAACTATTTAAGAGAATTAAAAATAAATGGAAGTAGTGTTACTGGATTTGATGGTGCGATTACTTCTTATGATGTTTATGTTTCATCATCTACTAGTAGTGTTAGTTTAAGTGCTAAAACTGTTAATGGTGGCGCTAAAATAAGTGGTAATATTAGTGGAACTGGAAGTGCTTCTGGAAATATTAATGTTAATGAAGGTGATAATAGTATTAAGGTTGTTGTTACTGCTTTAAATGGTAGTGTTAAAACTTATACTGTTAATGTACATCGTGAGAAGGCGAAGGTTACTAATCCGACAGTTGAACCTACACCTAGTGTAGATCCTACTCCAAATGCTGGTGGTAATGGAAATAATGGTTCTAGTGTTGATTTGAAATCATTAGTTTCTAAGTCTGGATATAAAATTAATAATAGTTATATAAGTGGAATCGGTATTAATACTAAAGCAAGTAGTATTGTTAATTCATTTAAGAAAAATGATGCGAATGTTAATGTTGTTGTTAAGAATTCAAGTGGTAAGGTAATCGAAAGTGATTATGTTGGTACTGGTTCTATTATTGAATTATCTGAAGGTTCTTCTAGCTTAAAACTTACTATTGTTATTTATGGTGATGCATCTGGTGATGG
>CAMVNW010000027.1 GCA_947168965.1 uncultured Caryophanales bacterium | reverse complement strand
CAAAAAGAAAAATAAAAACTACACTACAAACCGCAGCTGCAGCCGCAACACTTTTATTAACATTAAAAGGAATAAAAGAAGTTGTAGATCATAGAGTAAAAGAAACAAACGAGCCATCAATATATGATTATTACGATGGTATAATGGATACAAATGACATATATAATATGGCTAATAAATTGCAAGAGAGTGCAGAAAAAACATTAAAAAAATAAAAACCTGAAAAGGTTTTTTTCTATTCAAAAATATGCTATTATATATAATGTTAGGTAGTGATAACATGAAAAAATTCATAAAAGGAATACATAAAAGAGAAATATTTAGAAGTGATAAAGGATACGTAATAGGAATATTTAAAGTAAAAGATACAAACGATGAAGAATTAGAATTATATGTAAATAAAACAATAACATTTACAGGATATTTTGCAGATTTAAAAATAGATGATAACTATGTATTCTATGGCGAATTAGTAGAACATCCTAAATATGGACTTCAATATCAAGTGTCAGAATATGAAAGACTTAAACCAAACGATTCGGAAGGAATAATAGAATTTTTATGTAGCGATCTATTCAAAGGAATAGGAGAAAAACTAGCAAGAAATATAGTAAACGTTCTAGGAAACGATTGCCTTGAAATGATTCTAGAAGATAAATCGTGTTTATCATTAGTACCAAAACTTACAAATAAAAAAGCAGAAACAATATATAATACACTATATACATATGAAGAAAGCCATAAAACAATTGTATATCTTAATGAAATTGGATTTACGATGCAAGACGCACTAGAAATATACAATACATATAAAGCATATACTATGAATAAAATAGAAACAAATATCTATAGTATACTAGATAGAATAGAAGATATTTCATTTACTAAAATAGATCAAATTGCGCTAAACATGGATATATCAACTGATGACGAAAACAGAATAAAATACTGTATCTTATACGTGATGCAACAACTAACATTTCAAAATGGTGATACATATTTAACATTTGATGAAATATATGAAAACACTTGTAAATATCTAAAACTAGAAATAGACATTAATATATTTAAAAGTTATCTAAATATATTAAAAGAAGAATATAAAATAATAACAGACTATGAAAAATATTATTTAAAAGATATATTTGACTCAGAATTGGAAATAATAAAAAAAGTCCAAGTATTAAAAACAATAAAACAAACAAAATATAAAACATTAGATAGTGATATAAAAGAATTAGAGAATTACTTAAATATTACATATAATGAAGATCAATTAAATGCGATAAAAACTTCACTTACAGAAAATATTACAATAATAACTGGAGGACCTGGAACAGGGAAAACTACAATAATAAAAGGAATAACAAGATTATATCAAGACCTAAACAAGTTATCACTTAAAGAAGCAGTAGAAGAAATCGCATTACTTGCTCCAACTGGTAGAGCCGCAAAACGCCTATCAGAAAGTACTAACTTACCAGCATCAACGATACATAGATTTTTAAAATGGAATAAAGATACAAACGAATTCCAAGTAAACGAATATGATAAAGCCATGCAAAAACTAATAATAATAGACGAAACAAGTATGATAGATGTAAACCTATTAGGAAACTTATTTAAAGGACTAACAGATAACATAAAATTAATTCTAGTAGGTGATGATAATCAATTACCAAGTGTTGGTCCAGGACAAATATTAAAAGACTTGATAAAATCAAACTTAATCCCAACAATAAAATTAAACCTTTTATATAGGCAAAAAGAAGATTCATATATAAATCAATTGGCAGAAGAAATAAGAAACAATAATCTGTCAGAAGCATTTATTGATAAAAAAAGTGATTATCAATTTTTAGAATGTGATTCAGTTAACATAAAACAAAGCCTTGAAAACATTTGTAAACAACTAATAGAAAAAAAATATAACTACAAAAAATTTCAAATAATGGCTCCAATGTATGCAGGAATAGTAGGAATAGACTCACTAAATAAAACACTACAAGAAGTATTTAATCCAAAAGAAAAAAATAAAACAGAAATAGAATCAGGAGATGTTATCTTTAGAGAAAATGATAAAATACTTCAATTAACAAACATGCCAGACGATAATGTATTCAATGGAGATATAGGCGTAATAGAAAAAATAATACCTGCAAATGTATCAGAATCTAAAAAAAATGAAATATATGTAGACTATGATGGAAATATAGTAAAATATTTACCAAATGACTTTAATAAAATAAAACATGGATATATAATTAGTATACACAAGTCTCAAGGAAGTGAATTTGACACAGTAATACTTCCAATATCAAAATACTATAAAAGAATGCTTTATAAAAAACTAATTTATACAGCAATCACAAGAGCCAAACGAAAACTTATAATACTAGGCGAGCCAGAAGCATTCATATATAGTGTTAACAACAATGAAGAATATATAAGAAAAACATCATTAGAAGAAAATTTAAAAAAATTCCTGAATAAAAATTAAAAAAAAGGAAAAAATATAAACGTATATAGAAATATATACGAACTCTTCTAGCGAGGTGATTAAAGTGAAATTGACAAAATCAATGATGTTAATGGCATTAGGTGCAGGATCAGTAATAATGTACCAAAAATACAATAAACCATTAATGAAAAAAATGTCCAAAATGATGAATAAAATGGACGATAAGTTAGAAGATATGATATAAAAAGTCCTCCGATATGGAGGATTTTTATTGATTTTAAAAAATAAAAAAACTATAATTATACTAGGTGGTAATATGGATAAAATAATTAATAAATTCATAGAATACTTAGAATATGAAAAAGGATATTCCAAAAAAACAATAATAAGTTATGAAAAAGATTTAGAACTGTTCAATGCATACTTAAAAGAAAATAAAATAACAAACATATCGAGTATTGACTATAATACAATAAGAAAATATCTAAGTCATCTACATGATAAAAAATATGAAGCATCATCCATATCAAGAAAAATAAGTACACTAAGAACATTTTTTAAATATAATTTAAAAGAAAAAAATATAAAAAATAACCCAATGACACTAATATCAAATCCTAAAAAAGAAAAGAAACTACCAAAATATCTAAACTATGAAGAAATGGAAAAACTATTAAATTCAATAGACACAAGTGAGCTAGAAGGAATAAGAGATAAATTAATAATAGAACTATTGTACTCAACAGGAATAAGAGTATCAGAATTAGTAAATATAAAGATTAAAGATATAAAAATAAAAGAAAATCAAATAAAAATATTAGGAAAAGGAAATAAAGAAAGAATAGTATTATTTGGAGAAAAAGCAAAAGAATCAATTAAAATATATTTAAATGCATATAAAGAATACTTTCAAGGCAACATACTAAATGAATACCTTTTAATAAATAAAAAAGGAAAACAACTAACAACTAATAAAATAGAATTAATAGTAAAAGACGTATTAAGGAAAAGTGCATTAAAATTGAATATTTCACCACATACATTAAGACATACATTCGCAACACATATGTTAGATAGTGGAGCAGACTTAAAAAGTGTACAAGAATTACTTGGACATGAAAATTTAAAAACAACCGCTATATACACACATGTGTCAAACGAGAGATTAAAAAACGTATTTGTACACTCTCACCCAAGAGCATTAAAAAAATAAAAAAATTACTTGACAAGGTACATCATAAAAGAGTAAAATGTATAATTGCGGCGGTGAGAATGTAAATGAATAATGTAGAAGAAATTAAGGGGATAGAACCAAACTTTTTTGAAAAAATAATGAGCAATTATACTATTACAGAAACAAACAAAAAAACAACAAATAAAGTACAAAAACTAAGAAACAAACTAGAAAATAATATAAAGAAAATGGAAATTATAAAAAAACAAATAAAATTTCTAAAATCAGAATCGATAGATTTAACAGAAGAATTATCAAGATTGATTAACGAAATAGAATCGAAGATTGCTGATGAAAGATATTGAAAAAATAGAAAAAAGTTTAACAAAACTAGACGAATACATAAAAGATCTAGAATCAAAAAAACAGAGTTTAGAAGACAATAATTTAAAAAAAAGAATGTTAATCAATGAATTAAAAATAATAAATAATGAAAAATAAAGTCAAGTATCAAAAATATTTGGCTTTTAATTTTAACTAAATAGTGTATATTTTTACATAAAAAACAACAATAATTGATAAAATAAATGTAAAAAATACAATTTTATGTTATACTTATATAGTAAGGTAGAGGAGCGATAAAATGAAATACGTATATTCATTTAAAGAAGGAAATAAAGACATGAGAGAACTCCTTGGAGGAAAAGGTGCTAATTTAGCAGAAATGACAAATATTGGCTTGCCAGTTCCACAAGGATTTACAGTAACAACAGAAGCATGTAATAGTTATTATAAAAATCAAGAAAAAATAGAAGATAATATAGTTAATGAAATAATGTTAAACATATCAAAACTAGAATATGAAACAAAGAAAAAATTTGGTGATCCAACAAATCCACTACTTGTATCAGTAAGAAGTGGATCCCGTGCATCAATGCCTGGAATGATGGATACAATATTAAATCTAGGAATAAATGATAATGTCGCAACAGGATTAATTAAATTAACAAACGATCCAAGATTTGTATGTGATTCATATAGAAGATTTATAGAAATGTATGCAGATGTAGTAGACGGATTAGATAGACAAGAATTTGAAAAATTACTATCAAAGATAAAACAAGAACATGGAGCACAACAAGATACAGACTTAGACGCAAATGGAATGTTTGAAGTAACAATGAGATTCAAAAATCTATATAAAAAATTAAAAGGCAATGATTTCCCACAAGACCCTAAAGTACAATTATTACAAGCAGTAGCATCAGTATTTAGATCATGGAATAATGAAAGAGCAGAAGTATATAGAAGAATGAATGATATTCCATATGATTGGGGTACAGCAGTAAATGTACAAGAAATGGTATATGGAAATAGAGGAAATACATCAGGAACAGGAGTAGCATTCACAAGAAATCCAGCAACAGGAGAAAATAAACTATATGGGGAATTCTTAATAAATGCACAAGGAGAAGATGTTGTCGCAGGAATACGTACACCTCAATCAATAGAAACATTAAAAGACACACTTCCTCAAGTATATGAAGAATTCCAAAAAAATTCAAAAATTCTAGAAAATCATTATAAAGATATGCAAGATATGGAATTTACAATAGAAAATGGAAAACTATATATGCTTCAAACAAGAAACGGAAAAAGAACAGCTGCAGCAGCGCTTAAAATAGCAGTTGACATGGTAAATGAAGGATTAATATCAAAAGAAGAAGCATTATTAAAAGTTGATCCAAGCACATTAGATCAATTATTGCACGATACATTTGACGATGAAGAATTAAAGAATACAACACCTGTAACAAAAGGATTAGCAGCATCACCTGGAGCAGGAACAGGTAAAATTTATTTCACAGCAAACGACGTAATAGAAGCAAAAAAAAGAGGAGAGCAAACTTTATTAGTAAGAACAGAAACATCTCCAGAAGATATAACAGGAATGACTAGTGCAAATGGAGTTTTGACAATACATGGAGGTATGACATCACACGCAGCAGTAGTAGCCCGTGGAATGGGAAAATGTTGTGTATCAGGATGTACAGACATTACAATAAATGAACAAAATAAAACATTGACATTGCCAAACGGAAAAGTACTAAAAGAAGGAGACTTCATGTCAATAGATGGATCAACAGGAAATGTTTATGATAAAGAGATAAAGACAAAAGAAGCATCAGTAACTGGTGATTTTGAAACATTTATGAACTGGGCAGATGAAATCAAAACATTAGAAATAAGAACAAATGCAGATACACCTAAAGATGCAAAAACAGCACGTGAATTTGGAGCAAAAGGAATAGGACTATGTAGAACAGAACACATGTTCTTTGATAAAGATAGAATCTTTAACTTCAGAATGATGATTACAGCACCAGATTTAGAAAAAAGAAAATTTGCCCTTGGAAAAATATTGCCATATCAAAGAAATGACTTTGAACAATTATTTGAAACAATGAATGGATTACCAGTTGTAATAAGATATTTAGATCCACCACTACATGAATTCTTACCAAAGACAGATCCAGAAATACAAGAATTAGCGCACGCATTAAATATGGATTATAATAAATTAAAAGAAAGAATAGACTCACTAAAAGAATTTAATCCAATGATGGGACATCGTGGTTGTAGATTATCAATAACATATCCAGAAATAGCAGTAATGCAAACAACAGCAGTAATTCAAGCAGCAATAAATGTAGCAAGAAAAGGGATAGAAGTAAAACCAGAAATAATGATTCCGCTAGTTGGAGACGAAAATGAATTAAAATATGTAAAAAATATTGTAAATCAAACAGCAGACCAAATAATAAAGCAATCAGGAATAAACTTAAAATATATGGTAGGAACAATGATAGAAATACCAAGAGCTACATTAATAGCAGATAAACTCGCATCAATAACAGAATTCTTTAGTTTTGGAACAAATGATTTAACACAAATGACATATGGGTTCTCAAGAGATGACGCCGGAAAATTCCTAGAAGACTACTATGATAAGAGAATATTTGAAACAGATCCATTTAAATCAATAGATCAAAAAGGAGTAGGACAATTAGTTCAATTAGCTGTAGAACTAGGTAAAAAAGCAAATCCAAACATTGAACTTGGAATATGTGGAGAACATGCAGGAGACCCAGCTAGTATCGAATTCTGCCATAAAATAGGACTAAATTATGTATCATGTTCACCTTATAGAGTTCCAACTGCTAGACTTGCCGCTGCAATAGCTGCAATTAAAGCAAAGAAGAATTAATAATAAGACAAAAGACTAGTTTACCTAGTCTTTTTTATATCATACTATTGTAATCCAAACAACTGTTTTGTATAATATAAATGTATTAGATAATTTGCCTGATATCTATTATGACAATTTGGTCGATAACGTGTATTTCTAGAGGCAAAATAGAAATATACATGCTGCGGAGTATACTTTTTTAAGTATGCTCTTTTTTTATTTAGAAAGGAGTCGAAACATATAAATATCGACTAAAAAATAATTAAAGGAGGATAACAATGAATAACAAATTAGAAACATTAACAAATTTATTTGAAGACAAAGAAATAAGAAGTATATGGGATAAAGATAAAGAAGATTACTACTATAGTGTAGTTGATGTTATAAATGCACTAGCAGAGCCAAAAGATGCCAGTGATTATTGGACGACTCTTAAAAGAAGACTAAACAAAGAAGAAGGAAGTGAACTTCCGACAAATTGTCGGAAGTTGAAAATGAGAGCACATGATGGTAAATTAAGAGAAACTGATACACTAGATACAGAAGGAATATTCAGACTAATTGAATCAGTTCCAAGTCCTAAAGCAGAACCATTCAAAATTTGGTTAGCAAAACTAGGTAAGGAAAGAATCGATGAAGTATTTGATCCAGAAATTGCTGCTAATAGGATTGTTAACTATTACCGCACTAAAGGTTATACTGATGAATGGATTAAGCAAAGATTAATAAGTATTGTTGATAGATTTAAGTTAACCGATATATGGAAAGACGGTGGCATTGAAAAGCCAGTTGAATATGCATTACTTACAAATGAAATATATAAAAGTTGGTCTGGAATGAAAGCAAACGAATATAAGGCATATAAAGGTTTAAGAAAAGAATCTTTAAGAGATAATATGACAGATATTGAAGTTGCTTTAACTAATATGGGTGAAATAGCAACACGTGATATTGCAAGAGAAGAACATCCAAAAGGATTAAAAGAAAATTTAAGTGTCGCTAAACGAGGTGGAAAAGTAGCAAAAGGTGCTAGAGATTTATATGAACAAGAGACTAAAAAAACAGCAATTTCAAATAAAAATACATTAAATTATAAATATATTGATGATAGAGAAATGATTGAGGGTTAGCGAATGATTTATATAACAGGCGATAAGCATGGAGATTATAAAGATATATTTGAATTTTGATTTGTTTTATATATATGGTAATCATGAAGAAATACCAAAAATATTTAGATAAAGAAATCCAAAAACCAAAAAATATGTTATAATATTTAATAGGAGGAGTAAAAAATGAAAAAAGAAAATAAAATATGTTTTATATTATATACAATATCATCAATCTTATTTGCACTATCAGGAATAATGATAATAATTGAATCAGGATTATCAAAAATGACTGGAATTTCAGATATATCATTAAGTATATGTTTTGGTTCAATTGCGTATTTGTATTATAAAAAATATAAAAACGAAAAATAAAAGAATATATAAACTAGGAAATTTCTTAGTTTTTTTAATAAATAAGATATTAGTTAAGATACCTTAAAAAGCTTTTTTTGACAAAATAAACAAAATGTGTTAGAATAACACATCAATGAAAGAGAAAAATAAAAAAAAGGGGGATTAAAATGATAAATCCATCATTTTATAAAATCTTTGGTAATATCGAATATGAAAGGACAAAAGAAATTTTAAAAGACGTCCAAAAAAAAATTGAAAAAATAAACTTAGAATTATTTTGTGCACTATCAGGCTTATCAATATATAGGCATAGTCTTTCTACCGCTTATGCATTAGCCGGAATTACCATTTCACTAATATATGTGTCAAATGAAATATATAGGCAAAATATGCAAATATATAGTAAGGAATTTCTTGAAATAAAAACATTATATGATGAAATAACAAAAGATTTCCATAAAATGTGTGAAACATTTGGTTTTAAAGAACCAGTAGAAATACATGCATTGTTCGAACAATCATTAAGAAGAGGATACTTTTCTAAAACAAAAGAATACGAGTATGAAAATATATCATCTGAATTTGAAAATATAATGGGAGCTTATACATTTACAGGAAAATCAGCATGTAAACATATAGCGACATTAGAAAAAGACATAATGCAACAATGTGGAATGAAAAGTTCAACATTAAATGTTTATCAAGAAACAATGCAACCTTTAAAAAATGAATACAAAAGTAATAATCAAGTATCAACAAAAAAGAAAGAAATTATGGAAGAAACAACTGATGGTTTATTAGATTTAGAAGAAATAAAAGCTCTATTAAGGAAATATGGAAATTATTTAATAACAATGGTTGTTAAAGATGGGAAAGTAAATTTCTTTGATGCACCGCAAGGAAGAATTTATAAGTTAAGTAAAAACATACCATTACTTCTACTTGATTTTTTTCCAGGAGATACAGAAATTACAACACAAGAAAGTTCATTTATTGGTACTAAAAAAGAATACAAAAATATGAAAAAATATCTTCATCTTAATAGTACAGCCTTATCAGAAGATTATGCATTATATACAAATACTTCTTATATAGTATTTAATAATAGAGACATATTAGAAAAATTTTATAAAGAAAATAAAAGTAAATATATTGAAATAGACAATAAAATAAAAGAATTAGAAAAAAAGAGGTAAAAATGGAATTAAAAGAAGTTATTTTTACAGAAAGTTTTCCAAAATTAGATTTACATGGATTAGATAGAGAAACTGCTAGAGTAGAAATAGAAGATTTTATAAGAGATAACAAAAAATTAAAAAATGACATAATAGTAATAATTCATGGGATAGGTTCTGGAATAATTAGAAATACAACACATGAAACATTAAGAAAAAATAAAAGTGTAATAGAGTATAAAACGTTATATAATAATAATGGTTCAACAATTGTAAAAATAAAAGTATAGAGGTGATTATATGAAAAATAGTAAGCTAATAAGGACAATTTTATTTAATGTTCTATTAATTCTAACATTAATAATAATATTTTTATTATTTTTCCCTAAGAAGAGTTATGTAGAAAAAAAATTAAATGAACAATTAGATCCAGTAGAAGAAGAAGTTTTCAATTCAAATATAAATACGATGAGAGTTGCGTCTATTAAATATTTTGAAGAAAACGATTCAGATAAAGTTACATTAAAAGAATTAAAAGAAAAAAATCTTATAACAGATTTAAAAGATAATAATGATAATACTTGTGATGATAGCTCATATTCAGAACAAGATGATAAAAAAATAACAATTTATTTAAAATGTTCAGGTAATGAAAAGAAAATTGAAATTTCGAAAAATGAAGAAAACAAAGAAAATAAATTACTTTGTCTATATGAATATAGAAAAGAAGAAGAAATTGTAGAATGGTCAGACTGGTCAGAGTGGGATAAACAAGAAATAAAAGAAGATGAATCTACAAGAGTAGAAACAAAAGAAGAACAAGAACCAGGAGAAAAACAAGTAATAACAGAATCAAGAGAAATAAGCATTGACGCAAATACATATTATGAAGAATATTGTCCAGAAGGTTATTATGAATCAGATGGAAGATGTAAAGCAAGAAAAGAAATGAATGAAATTAATGCTTCAATTAGGTATTCTTGTCCAAATGGATTTAGAAGAAATAATTTAAATTGTATAAAAGGAAGCACAACAATTTATGCTTCAAGAGAATTCTATTGTCCAACAAATCAATCTACAATTGAATATGAATTAACAGGAGAAAAATGTAGAACATTTAAAATAATGTATGCAGAAAAATATAAAAATTCATACTATGGTTGTCCAGAAGGATATACACTATCAAATGACAAATGTTATAAAACAGAATACTATGAAAATGAAATAGAACAAACTAATAAAGTTACATACTATAGATATCAAAAAAAGAAAACAGATAAAAAAATTGACGTGATTTGGAGTACAAAAGATAATAAAGAACTTCTAGATCAATCATATACTATGACTAGAGAAGTAACATGTGATTTTTAATTTGACAAACTAAAAATTAAATGGTAAAATTCTAATAGATAATACTTTGTAAGGGGGTAAAAAAAATGAAGGATGTATATGTTTTCGAATATATCAATGAAAATGAGTTTCATAAACTAGAACGTTCATTGAAAAAATATAATATGTTAGCATATAAAAAATTGTATTTCGACTATTATCCTTCTCTAAAGGAGGGTAAGTTACTTGGTGAAGTAGTTTCTAAAGATGAAGAAAAAGGCCATGTAACATACGAATTATCACTTCCAACTGATGCTTTATTTAAAAAAGTACACGGTACAATTAAATTAAGATATCATGTATATGAAAGTGATAAAATAGTGATGCTAGATACATTAATTCCAGAAGATATCTTAACAGAAGGACATCAATCAGAACTTGTAACATATAAAGGTGTTATGATATCGAAAGAACATTCAGAAAAAGATATGTTTAAAATAAACTTATTAAATATGATAGAGAAATAAGGGAAACCTTATTTTTTTCATATTTTCCAAAACTTGGTTCAAATTTATTGCTTTTTAAAACTAATATTAGTATAATTAAGACAATTAATGGAGGTAGTAAGTATGATAGAAAACAAATACAAAAAACAAATAATCAAAGCATTATTATTCTCTATTGTATTAATAATAATATTACTAATAGGCTTTAAAAATCTAAAAATTAAAAAAATAGAACCAGAAAATGTAAAAATTAGTTTATCCAAAAAAGAAAGAAGCAATTATCCTAAAACAGAGTCTTTATGGGCTATATTAGAAATAAAATCA
>CAMVNW010000026.1 GCA_947168965.1 uncultured Caryophanales bacterium | reverse complement strand
TTAGTTTTTCTTTTGTCTTATCATCTAATCTTTCATATTCTTGATTTTTAATTTTGTCATGTAATTTTCTATATCCAATATTTTGTTCACTAGCTGTTTTTATGTAATACTTTATTTTATTAATATCTTTTATTGACAACAATTCCACATAATGACTCCACGATAACTTTGCAGGCACTGCCTGCAATATTTCATTCTTACTTAATAACAAGTAATATGCCCTCATATTGTATAAATTTCTCCGTGAATATCCTTTTCCTAATTCTTCCGTTAGTTTCTTTGAATAATCCTTTATTAATTTATTTCCATAAATTGCTTTATCCTCTCCGCCTTGGGCTTCTACTATGAGTTTCCCTATTTTATAATATCCTTCTAATTCTCTTTTATTTTTACTATAGTCTTTTACTTTTTTATAGGTTTCTATGTCTATTATTTCATTTTTTATTTCATTGTAATAGTTCATGTTTTCATCACCTATAAATATCATACGATATAAAATTAAAAGTTCCTTAGAATTTAAAAAAAATTATAGAAATTAATCTATAATCTTATTCATTAGCTTGCCATATGGCATACAATGTATGATTCTCTTGTTTTGTTACAGTTGTAGAACTAGTATATTCTTGATATGGTTCATACTCTGTAGCTGTTTCTCCTTCTTCTATTTGGATATAAGCAACATGTGAATCTACGTTTCCCCTTCCGTAAGATAGATACACATATTGAACTTTTTTATTTATATTGCTATTAAAGCTTTTATATATATCGTTTTCACCTGAAATTGTTGCATAATCTCTTGTTTTATCATCGTATATTATACCCAAAAATAATGTCTCATAAATATTTGCAGGTGTATAAAAATCTGTATGTCCTTTAATGCTTACTGTATATTTTGTATTTTCATTAAAACATATATTTATTTGTGACGTTCCAGCAGATTCAAATAAACCATTTTGTAGAACTGCACCATATAAAGTATGTGCTTTTTTTGCGTCAAAACTATAGTATCCATTTTCATGTGTTGCACCATCTATTGCCATTAATATAGTTTCTTCATCAAACATATTCTTTCCACGCCATCCCATGAATGTATAACCTTCTCTTGTTGGAATTGGTAGTGTTCCATATTTTTCTCCTAGTATTACATTTTTTGATGTTTCTTGTAACGTTCCTCCTTGTGGATCAAATGTTACTGTTATTTGTTCGTTTTCTTCTTTATATTCATATTTATATTTATTATTTTCGTATTTTACTAATATACATCCTTTTAATTCTTCTTTTGTACTTGGATTTAATATTTGACTTGATTTTATTAATCCGGATTCTTTTAAGTCATCTAAAGATATTATATATGTATCATTTTCTGCTGGTAGAAGGTTTGAGTTTTGATTCATATATATTTTTGATGTATTTATTAATGCGTTTATTTGTTCTTGATCTGTTACTTTTTCTGCATGTTCAAATTGTTTAAATACTTTAGGTGTTATTATTGTCATTATTAATACTAATATAACTAATACTGCCAAAACTTCTACTAGTGTGAATCCTCTATTATTTTTCATTATATTCCTACTTTCTATAAATATTATACAATATTTTTTTTATTTGTAAAATAAAAATGGATGATATTCATCCATTTTAACCGATATATATTTTTATAAGCCAATTCTAAATTTAATAAAGAGTTTTTTACATTTATATTTATATTTTCAATAGTAAGGAGTGAAAATTTTATTTTTTTATTTTAGTATGTTTCTTTTATTACCATATACCACCTCCGTATCTATTATCATTATAGATTATGAATGTGTATTTAATGTGAAAAAAAAGTGAAACTTAAATTCATAATTTAGTTCCACATACATAACATACTTCTATATCACTTGGAATTTTTGTTCCACATTTTGGACAAATTTTTGTATAGTTTTTTTTGTTTTGAAGTTGCTTTTTATTATCTATTATTTCGTTTGTTTTTTTCATGTTTAAATTAACTTTTGCGTTCAAATTATTTCTTGATGCTTTATAGACTGTATCGTTTTTTATTTTTTGTTTTGGGTACCATATATATTCATCTTTTTTTTCTTCTTCATCTGGAAGGTCAATATCATAAATATTTTTTTGATCTTCAAAGTAATTATTAATTTGTTCTTTTTCTTTTTGTTGTTGTAATTCTATTCCTAAGAATATATTAAACACAAAAGGAAATAATGTTAATTGTAGTACATATGAAGAATCTTTATTATATGTTTTGCAAAGTTTATCATATATTACATAATTAGAATATATTCCTATTAATGGCAAAAATATTAATATCAAATGATATTGTGGTAATTTATATTTGTTTATCAATATTATTTTATTATAAAAAGGTATTATTCCTTTTTTAAAATCAAGGTTTATTTTTTTAAATATTAATCCCATACCAAAGCAAGTTGGTATTTGAAGAAGTATATATATAACCAATATAATTAATAGTATTTGCATTTGATCACCTACTTAATTAGTATATCATATTTTACTTTGTGATACTAGAAAAATGGATTATTTTCTAATTCACTTATAAGTGTTGTTGGATTTCCATGTCCTGGATATAGTTTTGTATTTTTTGGATATGTTTTTAGTTTTTCTATACTCTTTTTCATTTCTTCCATATTTCCTGATTCTAGATCTGTTCTTCCGATTGTTCCTTCAAATACAAAGTCACCAACAAACATTATGTTTTCATTTTTAAAATAAAAACTTATTGAATCATCTGTGTGTCCTTTTGTTTTTATTACGTTAAATTTAAATTCATCTATTATATATTTTTTTTCTTCTAGAGCATTATCATAGATTTTTATATTTTTGAAATCTTTTAGGGCTCCTATATGATCAAAGTGATGATGTGTTATTAGTATTCCTTTTATTTTTAGGTTTCCTATTTCTTTTTTTATAAGTTCACTTTCATCGCCTGGATCTATTATTATTGCGGATGTACCTATTTTTAATATATAGCAGTTTGTTTGTAAATATCCTACTTTTAATGTTTTTATTTCCATCTTTCAAGATTCTTTAAGTTATCGATTCTATCTTTTACATTTTGTTGATTGTCTTCTATAGGTACTTTTGTTTCTTGTATATTAAATTTTAACTTATTCATATTTTCTCTTATGTTTTCTATTTTTTGTTTTTCATCAAATTGTATATTATTTCCAACTATTTTTGTTTCTTTTTTATTTATAAATGGGTTTTTATTAAATGGATTCATTTTTTACCTCCTCTAGTATTTTTTTTACTGGACCATATGTTTTTCTATATCCTTCTATTAATCCATACGTATTTATTGCTTCTAAGTGTTTTTTTGTTGGATAACCTTTATGTGATTTAAATCCATATTGTGGATATTTTTCATCTAGTTCATACATCATTGCGTCACGTGTTACTTTTGCGATTACGCTTGCGGCCGCTATTGATATACTTTTCGCATCTCCTTTAATTATTGAAGTAGTTGGAATGTCTAATTCTAATGGCATTGCGTCTATCAGTACATGTTCTAGTTTTAGTTTTTTATTTACTTTGTCGATTGCTTGTTTCATTGCTAGTTTTGTTGCCTCATAGATATTAACTTCATCTATAGTTTCAGGTCCTATTATTCCAACTTCACATGCTAGTGCGTGTTCTTTTATATAGTCATAAAATTCATTTCTCTTTTTTTCTGATAGTTGTTTAGAGTCATTTAGTCCAACTAATACAAAGTCTTTTGGTAGTACTACACAAGCTGTTACAACTGGTCCTATTAATGGTCCTCTTCCTACTTCGTCTACTCCACCTATATAGTTTATTCCATTATTATATAGTTCTTTTTCATATTTATATAAATCATATTTCTCCATCTTGTGCACTTCTTTCTTGATAGTTTAGTATTGTATATAATGTGCATCCTAAAAATCCTAGTGATGTCATTACAATACTTGATTTTTTCAGTATTTTTATCATACTTGGTATGTATTTTGTTACAAAGATTTTTAGATCTATGTCTATTGCGGTTTCTGGTATTTTGCCTTCTAATCCTAGTGCTAATATAAGAAATAATACTCCTGTTATTATTGTTGGTAATCCAACCCAAAAGTAACCTGCTTTTGATCTATTCACTGCTATAATTAAAAGTGCTATTAATACTACTCCTACTAGTATGTAGTTGGATGTTTTTTTACTTATTAACCCTCTTATTATTTGTAATGCTTCATTTTCGTTATTTACATTTTCTATTTGTTCATCTATCTCTTGTGTTATTTCGTCTAGAACGTTATTTATTTTTTCTTTTTGTTCTGGTGTTATCTCATTCATTTCTATTAATGTATCTACTTTATTGTTTAGTTGTTCTTTTAATTCTATGCTGCTTACATATTTCATATTTTCATTATATATTGTGTTTAAATAAAGTGATTTTGCATTTTCTTTTATATAGTTTTCTACTTCTTGTGATCCTACTAGTTCATTTAAGATTTCTCCATTTATTTCTTTTTTTAATTCTTTATATGATTCTATTTCGTCTAATTCATTTTTAATATCTATTTGTTCTATTATGTTTATTATGTCTGTTTTTGTTATTCCATGACTTATATTAAATAATGTCATAAATAGTATTTCTGCTATAAATAAAAATATACATAGTATAAAACTTACTATTATTTTCCCTGTATTATTCATATTATCACCAATTTAATTTTATCATTATTATACATTTTTTTCAATTATTTTATATAGATATTTATTAGATGATAAAATAAAAACCTAGGAATTTCCTAGGTTAATTTCTTAATGGCGGAGTTGGAGGGATTTGAACCCTCGCGCCAGTTACCCGACCTACACCCTTAGCAGGGGCGCCTCTTCAGCCTCTTGAGTACAACTCCAACGCTACGTATATAATTTTACATGATATACGTAGTTATGTCAATATTTATTGGTTTTATTTTGTTAAGAATTTAATTATTTCTTCTGTTACTTCTTCTTTTTTATTACTTTTAAATATGTCATGATTTACACCTTCTAATACTAATACTTCTTTATCAGTTGATGGTATTTCATTATATATATAATCCATTGTTTCTAGTGGGACTAGCGAATCATTTGTTCCTTGTATTATAAATGTTTTTGTGTTTATATTTTTTAGTACGTTTTCATTGTCTTTTACAGTTTTCATAAATTCTTTTATTGCGTTTGGTGGCATTTTTATTATTCTTGATATAAATTCTTCTTTATAGTCTTTTACTAATTCTGGTGTTTTTTTCAATGATTTTACTATATCAACATTATCATCTTTAAATTCTAAATATCTGAATGCTGCTGCTAGTAAAACTAGTCTTTTTATTTCTTTATATTTTGATGCCAATCTGGCTGCTAGTACTCCACCCATTGAATGGCCTATTACATATATTGTTTTATAGTTATTGTTTATTAAAAATTTCATCATTTTGTCTGTTGCTTTTACCCATTCTTCCTCTGTCATATTTGATTTAAATAGTCCATCATGTCCTGGTAATGTGAATGTGAATACATCAAAATTTCTTATAAGTTCTAATCTGTTTGATAGATATTCTTCATCATATGTTCCTCCACCAAATCCATGTATTATTAATATTGCTTTTCTAAATAACATATTATCACCTATTATTATTTTATCACATTTTTTATATTTCTAATATTATTTTATATGTTTTAGCCCAAATATCCAATTGATATAGGAATGCTAGTAATTGTGGTCCTGTCATTAATTGTCCGAACCATGGATCTTTAAAACTTTCTCCTTTTGTTTCTATTAATCTATTTAGTTCTTGTTTATCAAATAGTTTATGTAATATAGATTTTTTGTTTTTTAGTCTCTTCTTTAAAAGTTTTGTTACAATTTTAGCGTATTCTGGATTATGTGTTTTTGGATATGGATTCTTTTTTCTAGATACTATTTCTTCTGGTAATAAATTTTTAAATGAATCTCT
This sequence comes from uncultured Caryophanales bacterium, assembly GCA_947168965.1. Classification (GTDB taxonomy): domain Bacteria; phylum Bacillota_I; class Bacilli_A; order RF39; family UBA660; genus UBA3631. The sequence continues at coordinate 6,096 of CAMVNW010000026.1, read as the reverse complement.
CAGTAGTCCTTTTTCTTGATTATTATGGAACTTATATTCCCATGGTATATTCCATAGATATTCAATTAGTTTTGTATCTGCAAATGGAACTCTTGCTTCTAGTGATCCTCTCATTGTCATTCTATCTTTTCTTTCTAATAGAGTACACATAAAATATGTCATATTTAAGTAGAATAGATTTTTGTATACTTGTTCTTTTTTATTTTTTGTAATTGGTACTTCTTTTATTATTTTATTATATTCATTTTCCATAAATTCTTTTAGTTTTAATTCTTTTCTTATTTCTGGTTTTAATAATAATTCTCGTGATTTTATACTATCTAACCAAGGGAAATATTCACGATTTCTTACTTCACTCATATAAAACCAAGGATATCCTCCAAATATTTCATCTGCACATTCTCCACTTAATATAACTTTATGGTCTTTTTTTATTTCTTTACTGAACCATAATAGTGATGAATCTATGTCTGCCATTCCTGGTAAGTCTCGCGCTAGTACTGCTTCTTTTAGGTATTTAGCAAGCTTACGTTGTGTTATTACTTTGTAGTGATGATTTGTTTTGAATTTCTTTTTCATTAATTCTATAAAGTTATTATCTCTTGATACTGTGAATTTTGTTTTTTGAAAGTATTTATCATTATCTTCATAGTCTATTGAATATGTATCTAGTGGTTTTAGTTTGTTATTTGCTACTATTCCTGTTATTATGCTTGAATCTAAACCACCGCTTAATAAGCATGCAACATCAACATCACTTACCATTTGTCTTTTTATTGAATCGGTTAAAAGTTCTTCTACTTTTTTTGTTGCTTGTTCATATGTATCGTTATTATCTTGTTCTTTTATATTCCAATATCTTTTTATTTTTAGTTTACCTTTTTCATATATCATATAATGTCCTGGTCGCAATTCAAATATTTCCTTAAATACTCCACTTCCTGGTATTCTTGATGGACTCAATGATAATAATTCTTGTAATGATTTTTTGTCTATTATTGGTTTTATGAGTTTGTTTTTTAGTAGTGCTTTTATTTCTGATGCAAATATAAAATTATCTTGTTTTAAGGTATAAAATAATGGTTTTACTCCTACTCTATCTCGTGCTAAAAATATTTTGTCGTTATGATATATCGCAAATGCATATATTCCTTCTATCATATCTAGAATTTTTTCTTTGTATTCTATATATCCAATTAATAATACTTCTGTATCACTTTTTGTTTTAAATTTATATTTTTTTTCTAGTTTTTTTCTTAATTCTTCTGTGTTATATAATTCTCCGTTATAAACTATTGTATATTCTTTATATGTCATTGGCTGTCTACCATTTTTTAAATCTATTATTGATAATCTTCTATGCCCTAATAATATATTTTTATCTATATAGTATCCCTTTTGATCAGGGCCTCTATATTTTAATGTATTTGTCATTTTTTTTAGTGTTCTAATATCTTTTTTTGTATGTGATTTTTTATACCATCCTGTAAATCCACACATATTATCTCCTCCTATATAGTTTATGTGTTTTTTTCATTTTCGAAACTGTCACATTTTTATTTATTTTTCATAAGTTAAAATGGAAAGGATGAGATTATGGAGGTTTTGGTTTTAGGTGGTGACTTGAGATATTTAGAGGTTATTAATAGTTTAAGTTCTAAGTATAATGTTGATGTTATTGGGTACAAGAATACATTTATTAATGATGATGTTCATAATATTTCTATTGATAATGTTAATATTAGTAAATACGATGTTATTATTTTTCCTATCAATGGTGTGATGGATAAGAATTTAATTAATTGTCGTTTTAATAATAATCCTATTAAATTAAGTGAGGATTTACTAGTAAATAGTAAGGAAAATGTTTTGATTTTTTCTGGAATTTCTACTCCTAATCTTAATAAAATGCTTGAAGTCTCTCATAGAGATTGCATATATATGATGAAGGATAAGAATGTTATTGTTGAAAACGCTATTCCTACTGTTGAAGGTATTATTGCTGATGTTATTTTAAATACTGAACATACTGTTGATAAGTCTAATGTTTTAGTTTTTGGTTATGGTAATATAGGTAAAGTACTTGTTAAGTATTTGGATTTGTTGGGGGCTAATGTTACTGTAGCTATTATTGAAGAAAATGATAAAAAAGTTTTAGATCATATAGGATTTAATAATTTTTATTCTAATAATATATCAGATTTAATAAATTCTATTGGTAATGTTGATGTTATTATTAATACTGTACCTAGTACTGTTATTGATAATTCTTTAATTAAATATATTAATAAAGATGCCTATGTTTTAGATGTTGCTTCTCATCCTCATGGGATTGATAGAGAGGTTTTAGATGAGTTTTTTATTAAGAATAAGCTTTATTTAGGAATTCCTGGTAAGGTAGCTCCTAAAACTTCGGGCAAAATTCTAAGTAAGAAGATTAATAACGTTTTGGGGGATTAATATGAAGATTGGTTTTGCAATTACTTCTTCTTATTGTACTGTTGAGAAGATTATGGAACAGGTACTCAATTTAGTTGAGTTAGGTTATGATGTTGTTCCTATTGCTTCTCCTGGTGTTGTTCTTTGTGATACAAGGTTTGGTAAGGGCAAAGATTTTAAAGAAATCTTAGAACGTATTACTGGTCATGAAGTTGTTTCTGATATTATTGAAGCTGAAAGATTTGGTCCTAAGGATAAGCTAGATTTATTGGTTGTTGCGCCTGCGACTGGTAATTTTATAGCTAAGTTAGCAAATGGTATAACTGATAGTCCAGTTACCATGGCAACAAAGGCTACTCTTAGAAATCAAAAGCCTATTGTTATTGGTGTTTCTACTAATGATGGATTAGGTATGAATGGTGCGAATATTATGAAATTGTTAAATACAAAAAACATTTATTTTATACCGTTTGGGCAAGATAATTATGAGAAAAAACCCAATTCTTTGATTTCTCATTTTGATATGCTTCTTCCAACTATTGAAGAGGCTTTATCTGATAGACAAATTCAACCAGTATTAAAGGAATATAAGAAAAAGTAAAAAAAGTATTAGTTTTCACTAATACTTTTTACATTGAATCAATATTGATTTTTACTTTTTTTTCATTATTAGCATAAGAAGATGCTTGGATAATAGTTCTAATTGCGTTTGCAATTTTTCCTTGTTTACCTATTACACATCCCATATCGTCATTACTTACAATAACTTCTATTAGTGTGTATTCTTCTTCTGAATCAAATTGACGCACTGATACAGAATCTGGATCAGTTACTAGATTTTTTACTATAAACTCAGTTAATTCTACTAAATTCATAATTATTTACCTTTTTTCATTTTTGATTCGTGGAATTTTTTCATAATTCCTTCTTTGCTTAATAAATCTCTAACTGTATCTGTTGGTTGAGCTCCGTTTGATAACCAAGCTAATGCTTTTTCTTCATCAATTTTTACAGTAGCTGGTACTGTTATTGGATTATAGTATCCGATATCTTCGATAGTTTCTCCATCTCTTTTTACTCTTGAGTCAGCTGCAACAACACGATAAAATGGTTTTTTCTTAGCTCCCATTCTTTTAAGTCTTAATTTAACTGCCATACTATTTCCTCCGTTTCTGTTATTAATAATATCATATAAAAAAAGAAGTGTCAACCTTTTTCGTTAACACTTATACAAAATCTTCTTTTACGTTTTCGTCTATTTCTTTTTCTATTTCGTCTGTTACTTCATTGTCTAAGTCTTCCCATGGTTCTTCATCTTCTTCTATCGCAATTTTCATTTTTGTTTCTCCTACTATTTCTACTCCCAATTCTTTTTCAATATCGAAAGTTATTTTTCCATCTTCTTCTATATTTACTTTTGAACATGTTGGTTGTTTAAGAGCTCTTACTATTATATCTGTATCTCCTGTTAAATCTGCATTTTGTTTTACTTTGACATTAAATAATTCATTATATTTTATATTTTTATTTATTACTGTTGTTTTTGAATCATTTTCATATGAATACCATATATTTACATCAAATGATCCATCTACTCCTATTTGTTCTCCTGTTTTATATCCTTTAAAATTATTATTTATTACCCAACATCCTAATACTGTCGATGGTTTATTTGTTGCTTCTATTGTGTATGTGTTTTTGAAGTATTTTTTTCCTTTTCCCACTACTGCTTTTGTCACGATTTCTTTATATGATGACATAAGTATCACCCCTCAATTTAATGTATGCGAATACTAAAAAAAATGTACAGTTTTTATTATTTTTCTGTACATTTATTACATATTCCATCTATTTCAATTTTATGGGATATTATTTTAAATCCATTTTTTTCAATTGTTTCAACAGGACATATATCTATTTCTTGTTTATCATGACATTTAATGCATTTTATATAATGTTTGTGTTCTTTTATTTGATAGTATAATTCATTTTTATGATTTATACTTGTTTCTATTACATTATTTTTTAGTAATGTTTCTATTGTTCTATATACTGTTGATTTATCTATTTTTGTTTTTGTTAATATATTTTTTATTGTTGCATCTAAGTCTAATTCTTTAATTATATCTAATATTTCTAATCTATTATTTGTTATTTTTAAGTTATGTTGTTTTAATAATTCTTTCATATAAGTCCTATTAAATCTATTATTATTCCTGATATTATTCCTATTAGATATATTAAAGATATTATTGTTATATTTTCTTTTATATTTTTATTTGTTTTAAATAGTATTAATAGTCCTATTCCTGCTCCTGTTAATAGCCCTGATAGTGTCGAACCTAGTGTAATAGTATTATTTATATATAGTTCTGTTATAAGTATACTTGCTCCACAGTTAGGTATTAGTCCTACTAAGCTTGATAGGAAGTATGAAAATATTGTATTTTTCATGAATAGGTTTTCTAGGAATGTTTCTCCTAAATATTCAAAAATAATATTTATTACGAATGAGAATATCATTATAAATAAAGTTATACTTAATGTGTGTTTTAAAGCAGATTTTAAAATACTGTGGTTATGATTACAGTTACAATGATCATGTTCACACAATGATTCTATTTGTGGTTGTTCTTTTTTTCTTAATACTAAATCTATTATAAATCCTGATATCATACCTATTAAAAATTTTAGTCCTAGTATTTTTAATATTATACTTGTTTCTGCTTTATTAGCTAGTAATATAGGTAACATTTCATCACTAGTTGACAAGTATACTGATATTAATGTTCCAAGTGAAATTATTCTTGTTGCGTATAAGTTTGTAGCTGAAGCACTTATTCCACATTGTGGTATTACTCCAAGTAAGCTTCCAAAAAATGGTCCAAATTTCTTTGATTTTGTTATTATCTTTTTATTATTTATTTTGTGTTCTATATATTCTATTATTAAGAATGTAACAAATAAAAATGGTAATAGTTTTACTGTATCTAGTAGTGTATCTTTTATTATATCTAACATATTAATTCTCCTTAATCTTTCTTGTCATTTCTATCATTCTAGTGTGGTAATTATTTTTTTCATAGAATTTTATTGCTGACTCATTATAAGCAAATACTCCTATTAGTATATCTTCACAATCTTTTTCTTTAAAATAATCTGTCATTTTATCTAATAATTGTTTTCCAATTCCTTTGCTTCTTGTTTTTTTAGTTACTATTAGTTCTGTTACTCTACCACGTTTTGGTGCTTTAAAATCGTAATCACTTGTTTCTTCATTATTTATTAATCCTACTATTAGTCCAAGTATTTCATTTCCTTCTTTATAAAGATATATTTTTCCTTCATAGTTATTAACTTCATCTATTGTTTTTTTAAAGTATTCTTCTCTATATGTAGGTGTGATAATATTATATTTTTCCTTATCAATATTTACTATGTGTTCTTGTAGTTCTACTAATAAATTTTTAATATCTTCATCATATTGTTTTTCATATTCTATAATCATAAAAACTCCTTAATGCAAAAATGTTGCATTTATCATACCATTATTTTTACTATCTTGTCAACAAAAAAGAGGAATTATCCTCTTAGTTATTTTTTTCTTTTAATTCTTGTAGTAATTCTTCTAAACTATTTTGTTCCATGATTATTACT
>CAMVNW010000025.1 GCA_947168965.1 uncultured Caryophanales bacterium | reverse complement strand
ACTGTGAAAGAGAAATGGTCTGTTGGTGAAGTGGTTTAACACATTGCCCTCTCAAGGCAACATTCACGGGTCCGAATCCCGTACAGACTACCATTAAGAAAAGCAAAATACTATCATTCGATAGTATTTTTTATTTTTTCAAACTAGTCTCACAATACATACAACGATAAATCTTTTTATCTTTATCAGTTAAATTAAATACTTGATCCAAATCCCTTTCAATAGAAGTAATACACCTAGGATTCTTACAATTTGCGACATTTACTATTTTTTCTGGAAGTTCTAACTTTCGTTTTTCAATTATTTTATCATTCTTAACAATATTTACAGTGACATTAGGATCAATAAAAGCTAATGTATCAAAATCAATATCTATTAATTTACCTATTTTAATTAAATCTTTAACACCTGTTTTTTTACTTCTAGCATTAGTTATTAAAGCAACCTGACAATCAAGTTTATTAAGTTCCAATAATTCATATATTTTCATCGCATTTCCTGCAGTAATATGATCAATAACATAACCATTTTTTATAGTATCAATATTCATTATTTAACCTCCAACAATTTCAAAATTAAAGCCATTCTTATATATACGCCATTGCTTGCCTGTAAAAAATATTTAGCCCTAGGATCTTTATCAACCTCAGTAGCTATTTCACTAACTCTTGGAAGTGGATGCATAATACATAAATCAGATTTCGCATTTTTTAATTTATCATTATTTAAAATAAAATAATCCTTAAGTCTTAAATAATCAGCCTCATTAAAAAATCTTTCTTTTTGAACACGTGTCATATATAAAACATCCAAAGATGACATATATTCTTCAATATCATAAGTTTCTACATATTCTATATTATTTCTATCAAGAATTTCATCTTTAATATAATCAGGTAACTTTAACTCATCTGGAGAAATCAAAACAAACTTAATATTATCATACCTAGATAAAGCAGTTATCAAAGAATGAACAGTTCGTCCAAACTTTAAATCACCGCATAAACCAATAGTTAAATTATCAAGTCTACCCTTTTCCCTACTAATTGTAAATAAATCAGTTAATGTCTGTGTAGGATGATTATGTCCACCATCACCAGCATTTATAATAGGAACAATAGAATTTCTACTAGCAACCATAGGGGCACCTTCCTTAGGATGTCTCATCGCAATCAAATCACTATAACCTCCAATAACAGTAATAGTATCACTTAAACTTTCACCCTTTGAAGTTGAAGTAGAAGAAGCTTCAGAAAAACCTAAAACCTGCCCTCCTAATCTTAACATAGCCGATTCAAAACTAAGCCTAGTTCTCGTACTTGGTTCAAAAAACAAAGTAGCTAAAATTTTACCATCACATTTCTTAGAATACTTTTTAGGATTATCAATTATGTCATTCGCAACAGAAATCAAATCAGAAATTTCATCACTAGAAAAGTCCTTAATATCAATCAAATGTCTTATACTACTCATATATACCTCCACAACCTTATCATCAAAAACATTATATCAAAAAGAAAAACAATACATCAATATAAAAAAGAAAAAAGGAATAATTTTATTCCTTAACATTTCTACTATAATGAAAAATATATTGAATAACTAAGCCACAATTATTAGAATACTTATCAATCATAAAATTTCTAATAGAACTTACACTTTCTAAATTATACTTATCCTTCATATACTTCTTAACCCAAGTATCTATTGGAAAAACATCAAATCTATGATATCCAAATAATAATATACAACTAGCAACTTTCTCTCCTATTCCCTTAAAACTCATTAAATATTTTAATGCATCACTACTATCCATAGAATCAATTAAATTATAATCAAATCTACCAGAAACAATATCTTGAACAATACCATAAATATACTTATCCCTAAAACCAGCTTTACAACTTCTAAAATCATCAATACTAGCGCTCTTCAATTCATCTATAGTTGGAAATAAATAATATTCATTACCTCTAAAAATAACTTTTTCCCCAAACATACGAGAAATATTATTCAAGCTATTCCTAATTTGAGGAACACCATTATTCGCACTCAATATATAACTTATAATAACCTCTAATCTAGGTTCATTAATCATCTTTAACCCTATACAAGAAGAAACAATACTAGAATTATTTTTATCAATAGAAATAATTTCTTCATTAATACTGTCATAGTTAAAATCAAGATCAAAATATTTTCTAACAACACTTTCAATATTATCCATATTGTTTGAATCAACAATTAATTTGTCATTATCTAACTTTAAATTAACAACTCTGTCACTTAAAATAACAGTATATGAATTATCATCCTCAATATTAAATCTAAAAATCTGACCGCAAGTAACAGTATCATGCAAATTAAAATTCTTAACATTAATAACCATAACATCACCAACAATAAATATTATACAAAAAGAAAAAAAGTTAGTAAATACCAACTTTATATAACTTTTACTTTAATATATTTCTTATTTAAAATAGTGTCATTACTTTTTTCATATGAACTCATTTTATATGCATCATTTTGATTTTCAATTATATAATCAACTACATCCTGTAAATATCCATCAGATATTTTATTATAATAAACACCATCTTTATTATATTTACTAATAGAAATAGAATAGTTATCTTGAATTAAAAAATCCATTAATTTATTCAAATATAAATAATCACTTTCAGAATCATGTAAACGATTCAAATCATCAGAATCATATCGTTTATTAAATCTATATAATATATCTTCATAATCCATATTTTGATTAATTTCTTTATAATAAGAACAAGATTCATTAATAACCTTTAAAACAATATCAGCATATGTATTATCACTAGGAAAAAAATCATAATTTTTCTTTGGAGCTTTCTCATTAAAAAATACACGAATCATACCACTTAAAAAATAAAAATATGAAAGAGTATATTTTAAGTTTTGATCTTCTACTACGATAGAACTATTTCTAACATTATTAGAAGAATCACAATATATAACATTATATCTTAAATCAAAATCATCATCTCTAGGAATAATAGTTATATTTTTTGCGATTTGCATAATCTGTGTGCTATCCAATCCTATGAATGGATAAGTCATAATCTTTCTTTTATTTTGCATAAATACTACCTCTTACAACTCTCTACTATCAATATGATTATAGCACATAAAAAAATCATAAGAAATATTTTTAATAAAAAAAAATAAAAAAATCTAAAATATAAAATACTGTTATTTTATTTTATTAGATTTTTCAAGATAAACATATGGTTTTAATGAACCCTCATCAACATAAAAAGAATCCTCACCAGTAGGTCTAACTGGAATAACATACATACCCATATTATCAAAATTTGAAATCTTATCCATACTAGCACTTAATAAGTCAATATATAAATCATTACCAACACTAATTAAAACAGTGTTTGACCTATATATTCTATCAAATTTACCGTATCTATAATACTTTCTCCCACATGAATCCTCACGAATAACTTGCTCACTACCATTAAACCCTTGACACATAATAATATCTCCACGATAAATATTATTTAACTTCATAAAACTTCTCACCCGAAAATATTATAAAACAAAAAACATTTTTTTACAACAAAAAAAGATTTAATAAAATCTACTAAATCTTTTAATAATTCTTGTTTTACCAATTAATCTTAATAATTCGTATAAATCAGGAGTCATACTGCTTGTAGTTAATGCTACTCTTATAACAGTAGAAACGTCAGCTACATTTCCTTTAAAACTATCTGGATTTGCTTTATAAGCCTTCATATCAGAAGCATAACCAAGTTCGTCACATAAAGACTTAATCTTATTAAACCATGTATCCTTATCATCAGCTTCATCATAATACTTATCGATATAAGTACTTAAAATATTCTTAATTTCTTCTTTATCAGTAATATTCTTAAAATCATATGATAATTCTTTATTATCAAATAATTCATCATACATATACCAAATAGAATTAGAAACATCACTATATTTAGCAAAATCTTTTCTTGGTTTCTTTTGTTCTCTTTCAATATTTAAAATACTAATAGTATAATCTTTATATTTAGAAATTAATGAAGCAAAATCCTTATCATAAGTATTAGCCCAATTTAAAACTCTATCATAAACATCAGTTGCTTTTAATCTACTCAAATAATTCTTAGAAATATTAGTTAACTTCTCCATATCATAGATTGCTCCACCAGAAGAACCAACTTTCTTAAAATCAAATTTAAAATCAGAAATACTAGCTCCTGGATTAGCGTCTAACCAAGCCTCAAAATTAGAATTAATAATAGTTGCTAAATAAAGCTTAACTGCCTCAACTGGAATACCTTCTTCAATATAATAAACCAAACCTGCTTCAGGATCCTTTCTCTTAGATAACTTTCTCTTAGTACCATTATCGTTCTTTAATAATGGAGCTAAATGAGCATACTTAACATGCTTAAATCCTAAAACATCAAATATTTGTAAATGCTTAGCTGTAGAAGAAACCCACTCATCTCCTCTAATAACATGAGTAGTATGCATCAAATGATCATCAATCGCATGAGCAAAATGATATGTAGGAAGCCCATCCTTCTTAATAATAACTTCATCAATATCATTCTCAGGCATTTCAATTTTACCCTTAATTAAATCATTAATAATAACAGTCTTAAAGAAATCTCCAGGAGACTTCATTCTAATAACAAACTTTTCTCCATTATTAATTCTTTCGATTGCTTCCTCTTTAGTCATATGTCTGTCTTTAGCATATCTTCCATAATAACCAAGACGTTGCTTAGTACTCTCTTGGAATTCACGAATCTCATCTAATTCTTCCTTAGAAGCAAAAGATGGATAAGCCTTATCTTCCTCTATTAATTTTCTAGCATAAGCCTGATATATGTCTTTTCTCTTACTTTGCATATAAGGTCCATAAGAACCAACCTCATCAGTATCATTAATCATACCCTCATCAAAAGTAATATCAAAGTCCTTCATTATATCAAGAATCTTAGAAACACCATTCTCTACAGTTCTTTCAGTATCAGTGTCCTCAATTCTCAAGAAATATACACCATTACTTTGCTTAGCAAAACAATATGCCATAAAACCAGATAATAAATTACCCATATGAGGAAGTCCAGTTGGACTTGGAGCATATCTAGTTACAATCGCATTATCGTCTAAGTTTCTTTCAGGATATAAATTTTCATAATACTCCCAGTCATGTTCTACATCAGGAAGTAAAAATTCTGCAAACTCTTTATTAGTCATAATATCACGCTTTCTATATATAATTTTTAAAACAAATTTGGCTGCCCCAGCTAGATTCGAACTAGCGGTTATGGAGTCAGAGTCCACTGCCTTACCGCTTGGCCATGGGGCAATAACAGAATAATTATACCATTATAATTAAAAAAAATCTATAAAATTATTAATTTATGCTATAATTATAAATGGTGATAATATGAAAAAAGAAAAACTAAATATAAACATAACACTAGATAAAGGAACTCAAATATTTAATCCATACAATAAAGAACAACTATCAGATGAACTAAGTAACTATATATATAATAGTTGTAAAGGAACTCCTTCAAAAAAGAATATTAAAATAAACATAATACATAAACATGAAATAAAAGAAGAAGAAAAAAAAGAAATAATAGACGCAATTAGATCAAACTTTGGAATAGATATACAAGAAAATATATTACAAATACAATATGAATTAAGTTTAGAAATACTATTAATATTTATAGGAACAATACTATTAGTAACATCCAAAGTATTCCATAATTTAAATGCACTAGTAATAGATGAAGTAATATCAATATTTGGTTGGGTAATGATTTGGGAAGCCGCATACCACTTTATATTTATAGATATTAAAAAATTCATAGAAAACAAAAGATTAAAAAAACTAACAGAAGCTAAAATAAATTTCAAACAAAAAGACTAGAGAAATCTAGTCTTTTCATATGAGTAAAAACTTTTCACTCATCAGAACATTTTTCAATTATTTCAAAACACAAATCCTTTAACATAAAAACCTAATAATTACTTAAAAACTCTTCTAATTCATTAATATCACTAAATATATTATCAAAAATATTATATAAAGAATCAGTAGAATCAAATTCACCTATCGCATAGCATTTCTTACCCATTCCATATGCAATACCAGCCTCAATATGTCCAGACTTTCCCGCAGGTAAAACTAATAAAAAATTTTTAGAAGCCTTTTCATTTCCTAAATCCTGATTAAAAATATTTAAAACAACATCACTTTTTAAATCTAAAGACTCAAATACATCCATCTTATCATTAACATCATCACTATTACCATAACTATTAATAGTTTCCTCATTCTTTAAAAAACAATAATAAGAAATATTATACTTATCAAATAAATCACAAATCTTTAAAATATTTTCCTTATTTCTAGTCTTACCAGCTATAAAAAACTCATATTTCATTTTAAACCCTCTCTTACTTTCATCCATGCTTTACCAAGTCTATTCTCTCCATTATTATTACTATCCAATCCCCACTCAGTATCTTCATCAACACAATACTCACAAATAGTATAATCCAAAGTATTCAATAAGCATTCTCTAACAATTGGATTCTGTTCCATCTTTAATCTAAAAACTTTTTCTAATAATTCATACTTAACTTCACTCCAATTAGAAATTCTTTCACTCTTATACTTTCTACCAATATTTCTAGCATCATAAGGATTACTACAATTAAGTATTTCATCACGTATATTAGAATCAGTAAACTTTAAATACTGAAAAGCATGTTCTCCAGTTTTAAAATAAACATCATCCATATAAAAACCAAAAGCAGAAAAATTCTCCAAAGGAAAAACATCAGTTATATATTTATTAATATCATATATTACTTCATTATCATTATCAAATAATCTTAACATAAAACCATCCTAATCCATATAATCCATTACTTTACCACAGTATTTAATACCTTCAACCATACAATCATTATCAAATAATTCCATATATTCTTTTTTATCAACAAGCATAACTTCATCAACTTCAGTTTCTTGCATAATAACAGAATTCAAATCAATATTCTTTTTAACAACATATAAATATGTAAAATGATTAATAGAATCACCATTAGAAAACTTCTTTTTCATTAAAAAAGTATCAATTAGCTCTAATTCAGATTTATTAATAAGGATACCAATTTCTTCGTAAGCCTCACGTATAGCAGCATCAATAGGGGTCTCATTTAAATCAATATGACCAGCACTAGACAAGTCCCACTTGCCAGGTTCTCCTCTTTTTCTTAAAGATCTTTTCTGAATCAATAATTTACCATTACTTATCAAAGCAACTACACTTATACCATGACAAATACCATTTTTATGAGCATCTGATTTACTTATAACATTATCAGTCAAATCACCATTTTCCTTTAATTCTAAAACCTTTTCTTCCATAGTTTTATTTCCTCCATAAAAATCATTTCTTCTTTACTTTAGAATATTCCATTTTATTCATATAATAATCAATCATTTTTTTTACATCGTCAAAAGATGCATCAAAATCATGAAAATCATAACCTTCGTTAATTCTTACATCAAGAGAAATAGAATTAATATCAAGAAGTTTTAAATCATGTTTAACACCCTTAATAACATCACCATATTTATTATATAAATCATTAACTATAAAATTAGTTTCACCAATAATTTTTCTTTTTAAATTAGAATTAATAATGCCTAATCTTTCATTTTTCATTCTATAACAAATATATGGTACATTACTTTTAAAATCAATATGATCCAATATATGATCATCAAAACTATAAGCCATTTCAATAATATCAGTTCCATCATTCAAAAGACCAATTCTACATCTCCAACACTCTAAAATAGAACTAGAAACAACCCATATTTCATTATCATCACCTAATATATCACTATCAAATAAACTTGAAACATTAGATAAAAAATTATTCAAATCTTCATTAGACTTAATATTAATATGTTCTGATTTAAAACCAATAGGCTTAACCTTTAAAGCAAGAACACTATTATTCTTATTAAAAAGATTAATAACATATTCTTTCAAAGATAAAATATTTTCTTTGGTAAATCTATATAAACCATTATTTTTAATATCTTCTTCAGTTCTAAAACCCATCATAACAGTAACCAAAGCTTTCTTATATCTATCAGACATCATATCCATAAATCACTCCATACACTAATTATACAATTTTAATAAAATAATTAAAAGAAAAATATAACAAATTATAATATAATTTCAAAGTGCAAAATTTGCGCTTTGAAAACATTCTTTTGCACTTTAAAAATTAGATATTTATTACCAAAATAAATAATTAGTAACATTACAAACAAAAAACAGGATTGCCCCTGTTATCTTGATTTCTTTATATTATCAGTTTTTTCATCTTCCCAATTATGATACATATAACTAAAAGTACTAGGAATTTCATTACACTTAAAATTCAAATATTGTTCCTTAGTAAGGATATTATAACTTAAATCGTCATAAATGATAACTCCAGTATCTATAACTCCTTCACTATCTTTGGACCATTCATTAAAATCCTTGCAAAACTTTATAATATCAATACCACTTGGACCTAAAACTGTACTAATTGGTGGAAGTGGTGTAGCATTTTTAGCAGGTAATTTAATTAATACATCATATTTAATCTCTTTATTCATAATATTTCCCCCATTCATTTGCACATATAATAACATAAAACTATAAAAAAATCAAATAATACAAAAAAAGAACTATTTAGTCCTTTTAAAATACAATATCACCAGTAAATATTTTCTTTAAATATCTACCATATAAAGTTAACACATCAGCTTTTTCAATATCATCACTAACAGTAACATCAATATTACGATATAAATTATCATCAACATAAACAGATAACTTACCAACAGTATCACCTTTTTTTAAAGGTAACTTCATATCATACATTTCTAAATTATAAGTAGCATTCTTCTTATTATCAGTCTTCTTATTTAAAATAGTAACATTTTCTTTAGGAACAATATTAACATACTCTTTCTTACCCTTATTAATATTTTTAGTATCTAATATACTTTCAGTAGATAAAAATGTTTCGGTTTCATATTGAGCAAAAGCATAATCTAACATAGAACTAACATCACTAGTACGAGTCTTACTATCAGGTTCACCCATAACAACAGCTATTATTCTCATACCATTTCTCTTAGCAGTAGCAGTTAAACAAAAACCAGCTTCACCAGTATAACCAGTCTTTAAACCATCAGCTCCACTATAAAACCTAACTAATTTATTAGTATTAACAAGCCAAAACTTACGATCAGTACCCTCTCTTAAATAATCTTCATAAATAGAAGTATACTCAAATAACTTTTCATGCTTAACTAACTCCATCGCAATCTTAGCCATATCAGAAGCACTAGAATAATGATTCGCATCATCCAATCCATGACAATTCTTAAAATTAGTATCAGTTAAACCTAACTCATTAGCCCTCTTATTCATCATATTAACAAATTCTTCCTCAGTTCCAGCAATCTTCTCAGCCATCGCAACTACCGCATCATTTCCAGATGCAACAGCTATACCCTTAAATAAATCAGAAACACTCATTTGTTCATTAGTTTCTAATAATATTTGAGAACCACCCATACTAGAAGCATTAGAACTAACAGTTACAATATCATCCCAGTTAATAACACCTTTCTCAATATTCTCTAATATTAATAACATACTCATCATTTTAGTCATACTAGCAGGGTGTAATTTTTCATGTGAATTTTTCTCAAAAATAACCTCACCAGTACTTGCTTCTAACAATATCGCACTCTTCGCATTTTGAGCTAAATTTAAATCCTCTGCTCTAACCTTAATACCAAAACAAAATATAAATATAGTTAAAAATAAACAACATAATTTCTTCATAATCCACCTCAATAAAAAATATGAAAATAAAATAAAATTATGTCGAATTAAATATTTTTTAACAAAACATATTTACACTGTATAAAATATAATGTATAATTATATACGTATTGCAGGTGTAGTACAACGGTTAGTATATGGCCTTGCCAAGGCTAGGATGCCGGTTCGATTCCGGTCACTTGCTCCATTAAGGTTATAACCAAACTAAATGTTTGGTTTTTTTATACTCCAAATCGGACCCTAACGTTATCAATCAAAGTTTCGCTTTTCGAACTACACCCATAACCCTACTAAAAAATATTACACAAATTTATATATATCCAAAAAAGATGATTACTAATTAGTAATCATCTTTTTTTTAATTACTTAGATATAGTTTTTCTATCATCACTCATTTCATATTCGGATAATACAGATGTAAATGCATCATGAATTAAATTATCATCGGATATTTGAAAAGAATCATTTTTTGATTTAACACTGTTAGGAATCAATGTTAAAATCGGAATCAAACATTTAAATACTTCTTCTGTTGAAAGTTGAGATGCAGGATTGTCTATTATATTTTTTCTTAAAGCAGTTTTTATTAGAAATGAGTTGATAAACTTATAACCACTTTTTATCATTTCCTTAGAACTTGGAATTAAATATTTGTCACCCATATGTTCATTTAAGAAATCTAATGTGCTTATAAATTTATAAATATCATCTTCAGGTGCATATTTCTTCAAATATTCAACTAATCCGTTTAAATTTGCATTAAAATATAATGATTGCATTTTTTCTTTTCCAACAATAATTTCCAAAGTTTCAGCAATTCTTTTTTCATATGTATAAGCAGTATTCAAAGAATTCTCTTTTCCAAAATATTTTTCTGTAAGATATTGAGTATATCCTTCATTTAAACCTTCTCCAATTTGCTTCTTTTTATTAGATATTTGTTGAAATCCGCAATAAATCATTCCAGTATCTTTATCATTAATAGTAGTTGAAGCATGAAATAACTCATGATTAATTGTAATATTATAGTTATTTTCAGATAATTCAATAGCGTTATTTTCAGGAATATATTGTCCTTCAGTACTTCTATTAAAAATACTATTTATAATTTTAAAATTCTTAGTAGATGTTTGTAATGTATTTAGATTATTTATAAATATTGCTAAGTTAATCTCTGGAATATTCTCTTTTACAATCTTTACAAATTCCATTATTAATTCTCCAAATTGTTTTTTTAATATTTCTTCTTCATTAATATCGCCAAATTTTCTTATAACTTCAGTTGGAAGAGATGCAGTTTTAACACTACCAATTCTAAAATCTTTTTTTAACCTATAATTAGATTCTATAGGTTTTCTAGCAATAAAATATATTATAGTTGGAGATAATAAATATAACATATGTCCAAAATCTATTTGTTGTAATTGAACAAAAAAATCAGATATTTTTATTTTATTATTCATTTTTATCACCACTTACATCATCTAAAAATTTTTCAACTTCATTCCAATCATCTTCATTTTCAATATTTTCTATTTCTTTTTCCGGATATTGTGGATAATAAATTGAAGAATAAATATTTAAACTATTTGTTTCATCATAAGTATTATCAGTATAAATTAAATAATCTTTTTTAGTTTTAAACGATTTAAATGTATATAAAATTTCAAATTCTTGTTCTATGCCATTAACAACACATTTGAAAACTTTTTTATCATTTTCCATTTTACCACCTCTTCAAACTAATATAATTATACCATTATTTATTATTTATTTGAACAAATTTGCTTAAAAACATTGTGATAAATTAATTTTATGGTATATTATTGGTAGTGAGTGATATTTATCATATCACTAGAGAAAGAGTTGTAGATATCTACGACACCCGCTCCATAAAAAATTCACATCGATTAATTCGATGTTTTTTTTATACAGTGACCTGAATCAAAACAAAAAAAATTTAAGATAACTTAAAATTTTTTTATTCGTCTAATAATACATAATGGCGTCTTTAAAAAAATAAATAAATCTTGTTTAAATCCAAAATGATCATAATATTCAACATCATATAACAATTTTTGTTTATGCGTTAATTCATCTTTATTAGAAACATAAGCAAGATTAGTTAATCCAGGTCTAACATAATACCTCTTTTCACTTATTTTACCTTCAGGCAATTTTTCACCAGGAATAAAAGGTCTTGGCCCAACAAAAGACATTTGACCAAATAATATATTAAACAATTGAGGTAATTCATTCAACTTTAAATTATCAATTAAACCTGATAATTTTGTATATCTTTCTTTTCTAGGTAAATTATCTGAATTCATTAACTTAGTTCTAAATTTAAACATTAAAAAACTTTTCTTGTATAATCCTTCACGATATCTTCTTTGATTAAAAATAGGTAATCCTAAATCAATTGCTAAAAGTATTACAGTTATTATCATTAATGGCAATGTAACAACAATATATAAATTATATATTATATATAATTTAAAGTAAATATTAAAAAAATATAAACAAAAAAAACCAATAGTTGAAT
>CAMVNW010000024.1 GCA_947168965.1 uncultured Caryophanales bacterium | reverse complement strand
AAGAAAATAGTTTAGAGAAATCTAAACTTTTTTATTTATATAGTAAAAAAATATAAAATAATGTATAATTATATTGGTGAAATTATGAAAAAGAAACTATATTGTAGATACTGTAATTTAGAATTTGAAAAAGAAATAAAAACAATGGAAGATACTAGAAATATAATATGTCCAAATTGTAAAAAACAAGTAAGTGATAAGGATAGAAAACCTGAAGTAGTAACTAAAACTGATAGAAAAGTAGAAAGTCTTGCTTATACAATAATGAATATATATTTTTATTTCTACTTTGTAACATCAACACTCGCACTAATATTTTATTTCACAAATCATATAAAACTATTTGAGATAACAACAATAATAACTTTAATAGGTATAGTAATAGATTATCTATTAGGGTACACTAGAAACTTATTTGGAACTCTAGGACTATTAATATCAAGTATATTAGGAGTAATAATAATAAAAGATACAAAACAAGGAATATTCTTAGGAATAACAGTATGTACATTTATATCAAGTTTTATAAAAGTAATAATAAACAAATTATTAAATAGATTATTTAGAAAGTATGGTTAATTATGGCAGTAATAAAAGTAATGGACGAACTCCTAGCCAATAAAATTGCAGCAGGAGAAGTAGTAGAAAAATGCGCAAGCGTAGTAAAAGAATTAGTAGAAAATAGTATAGATGCTAACTCTAATGAAATAAAAATAGACTTAATAGAAGCAGGAACAAAAGAAATAAAAGTAACAGATAACGGTATAGGAATGGAGCGTGACGATGCAGTACTAGCATTCCAAAGACATGCAACAAGTAAATTAAAAACAGAAGATGACTTATACCATATTGAAACTTTAGGGTTCAGAGGAGAAGCTTTAGCCTCTATTGCCAGTGTATCTAAAGTAACTTTAAAAACATGCAAAAACGAAGTAGGAACAACAGTAGAAATACAAGGCGGAAAAATAATAAGCGTAGAAAATAGTGATGCAAGAACAGGAACAAGTATATCTGTTAGAGAACTATTCTATAATACACCTGCTAGACTTAAACACTTAAAAAGTCTTTATACAGAACTAGCAAACATTACAGACTACATAAATAAATTAGCCTTATCACATCCTGATATTAGATTCGTATTAACAAACAATGATAATATAATACTAAATACAGATGGAAGAGGAAATCTACTAAAAACAATAAAAGATATATATGGAATAAATGTAGCTAAAAAAATGTTAAACGTAAGTGCTGAAAATAGAGACTACATGATTAATGGATATATTAGTTTACCAGAAATACATAGATCCAATAGAAACGCAATGGTAATACTAGTAAACGGAAGAATAGTAAGAAATACAGAATTAAATAGAGTGATAAATGACGCATACCACGCATATAAACCAGATAATAGATATCCAGTAGTAGTATTAAATATAGAAGTAGACCCATCACTAGTAGACGTAAATATTCACCCAACAAAAATGGATATAAAATTCTCAAATATGGAAGACTTATGCAAATTAATAACTAATATGGTAAGAGATAATATAACAGGAAGAAACCTAATACCTATAATAAAAGAATTACCTAAAAAAGCAAATAAAGAAGATGTACAAGTAAATTTAAACTTAGTAAGGGAAGAAAAAGTACAAACAGAATTATTTGAAAATGAAGAAGCAAAAGGCTTATTTGAAGAACAAGAACTAATAATAAATAATGATTTAATTAGTGAAGAAGAAACTCCTTATGAAGAACACAAAATAGAACCACTACCAGAATTATATCCAGTAGGACTAGTACATGGAACATATATAATATGTCAAAATGAATTAGGAATGTACTTGATAGATGAACATGCAGCAAAAGAAAGAATTAATTATGAAAATTTCTTAGAAAAACTAGGTAAACCATCACAAGATAAAATAAGTCTATTATTCCCAATAACAATAGAACTATCAACAAGTGACTACGTAATACTAAAAGAAAACATGGATATACTAGAAAAAAACAATATAGAAGCAGAAGAATTTGGAGTAAACTCAATAATTATAAAAGCACACCCAACATGGATACCAAGAGGATTCGAAGAAAAAGTATTAAATAATCTAGTAGAGCAAGTAATTCAAAAACAAAAAGACTTTAGAATAGAAAAATTCAATGAAGAAGCAATAAAAATGTTAAGCTGTAAAATGGCAATAAAGGCAAACACAAATATGTCTCTAGAAGAAATGGAAAACATAATAAATGACCTAAGAAAATGTAAAAACCCATACAACTGTTGCCATGGAAGACCATCAATAATATTCTATTCAAGAAGTGAACTTGATAAAATGTTTAAACGGAGTGGATTCTAATTAAACAATTTCATTATCAAAGAACCTAGTAAAATTAGAAAAAATTAATATTTAAATTTATAAGGAGCAGAATAGTGCTAGAAGAAATAAGTAAATGTAAAAAATGTAAGCTTTGTAAAAATCAAAGACCATTACTAGATAAAAATAATTCTTGTGATATTATGTGGGTAGGATTATCTGCTAAAAAAGTAGAAGATGTTAATAAAACAATTCCATTATGTAATGATACAAATAGTGGTAAAATTATTGAAAAAATAGAAAATAAATTAAATGATTTTAGGTTTTATAAAACTAACCTAGTTAAGTGTTTACCATTAGATAAAAATAATAAACTAAGATATCCAACAATAGAAGAAATGAACTCATGTATAGAAAATTTATTATTAGAAATAAATTATTATAAACCAAAAATTGTTTTTGCATTAGGTAAAAAAACATATAATTTTATACATAAATATTTTGTTAGTAATAATATTGATACAAGTAATATTTATTATATTGAACATCCATCTTATATATACATTTATAAAAGGAAATATATAGACGATTATATAGAAAAAATAAAAAATATATGTCAAAAATATATAAGATAAAATATTTAAAGAAGTGGATTTTAACTACTTCTTTTTAAATTAGACAAATACATATTCAAAAAACATTAATCCTCATATTATAAACTAGGTAAGGGGGATTAATATGTTATTTAACAAGAATAACTGCTGTGATAGACAAATGGGATATGGTATGCCAATGCAAGGAAATATGGGATGTCCAATAGTAGAACCTGCAATTAACAAATGTGTAGAAAGAGAATTCTGTCATAATGTAGAACACGTATGTCCAATACATACACATGTAATAAACAAACATATCTATAATCATACTTATAGACCAGAGTACTCATGCAGTGAAGAAAATCAAGTAATAAACAATGATCCAGGTTCATGCTGTCAGTTCGCAAATAACGGATGGATGTAAGACTATTAATTTAGTCTTTTTTTAGTTGATTTTTTCTGATAGAATAATATAAGAAGGAGATGAAATAATGACACATAAAATGAAACTAGTAGACTTTGCGTTTAAAGCAATGAAAAATAAAGAAAAAGATATAGAAGTAAGACTAAATGATGAAAAAAGACAAAAAATAAAAGAAGGTGACATAATAGAATTTGAACATGTAGACACAAAAGAAATATTAAAAACACAAGTAATAAAACTACATAAATATAAAACATTTAAAGAACTATTCAATGAATTTGACAAAATTAGAATCGGAATAAAAGAAAATGAAGATGTAAGTATAATGGATAACTTTTATTCAAAAGAAGACCAGGAAAAATACGAAGCATTAGGCATAGAAATAAAACTAATATAAGACTATATAGTCTTTTTTTTCTTAATAATATTGACAAATGTATAAACAATGTATATACTTAATATCAAGGAGAGGATATTATGGAAGCAAGACTTCAAAAATGGGGGAATTCAGTAGGAATTAGAATACCAAGTAATATAATCAAATCACTAAATTTGAAAATAAATGATGTCTTAGAATTAGAAACAGAAGACAAGAAAATAATCATAACAAAGTCTGTTAAAAAAACAATATCACTTGAAGAAAGATTTAAAGCATATAATGGAAAAAATCTAGCAAAAGATTTTGAATGGGATGAACCACAAGGTAGGGAAATATGGTAAAATACATTCCAAAACAAGGTGATATTGTATACATGGATTTCAATCCAACAAAAGGACATGAACAAAAAGGAAAAAGACCAGCAATAATTATAAGTAACGATGTATTTAATATTAATACAAAAATGGCAATCCTATGTCCTATAACATCAAATACAAAAGAGTTTCCGACACATTATGAATTAGAAGATTCTAAAAAAGTTAAAGGAAGCGTACTATGTGAACATATAAGAAGTGTTGATTATGAAATACGAAAAATAAAATTTGTAGAACATGCAAGTGATAATGATCTATTAAGTGTAATGATGCTAACAAATTCATGCATCGAAAACTAAGACTATTAATTTAGTCTTTTTTCTTGAAATAAAATAATAGAGAATATATAATAATTATGGTGGTAACATGAAAAAGAAAATTATAAGTAATACATATCTAAGAGATGTAGAAAAATACCAAATAAAAATATTTTTAGATGAAGAAGATTATTATGTATCAGTAAAAAAACTAATAAGTGTAAGAGAAAAATTTATAATAAAACAAAACATAACAGTAATGGATAATGGATATTATATATTTGAAGTAATACCTAAAAATGAAAACTACGCAATGAGACTATTCCTAGATGAAAATAAAAATCCACTAGAATATTACTTCGATATAACAAAAAATAACGGATTATATGAAAATACAAAAATACCATGCTATGACGATTTATATCTAGATATAACATATATGAATAATGAGATAAATATTTTAGATGAAGATGAATTAATAGAAGCATATAAATCTAATGATATAACAAAAGAAGATTTAGACTTAGTATATAAAATAAAAGATAAACTAATAAATGAAATAAAATCAAATACAAACAAATTAATGAATATAGATTATAATAAATATCTAAATAATTACTAAAAGGAGTAAAATGAAAGCATTAACAATAAAAGAACCATGGGCAACACTTATAATTGAAGGATATAAAGAATATGAATTCAGAAGTTGGAAAACAAACTATAGAGGTAAAATACTAATACATGCAGGTAAATCATTAGAAAGAGATCAAGCAAAAAAATTCAAAGAATACAATCTAGAATATAGTTGTGGCGAAATAATAGGAGAAGCAGAATTAGTAGATTGCATAAAAGTAACAGATGAATTTGATAATGAATTAAAAAAGAAAAATAGTTTAGTATATGGGAATAGCGGACATGTACAAAATTATGGTTGGAAATTAGAAAATATAAAAAAATATGATAAAAAAATAAAAGTAAATGGCAAACTTGGACTATGGAATTATGAAAAATAAATAAAGCTTAACAAAACTATTGTAATTAACATAAAATTAATGTACAATTGATTTGTATTAAATAGTTTGCCTGATATTTATATGACAATTTGGGACGATAACGTTTATTCATTTAGGCAAGAAGGAATAAACATGATGCGGGTACACTTTTCAAAGGAAAAAGTGTACTTTTTTTATTGTCCAAAAAGGAGGTGATAAGAAAACTAAAAACTTATAATTAAAAAATATAGGAAGAAAAGGAGAACTAAAAAATGAAAAATGAAATAATAATATTTGAAAACCAAGAAGTAAAATTAGAAGTTAATATGAAAGATGAGACTGTATGGTTATCATTAGAACAGATGGTGGATCTATTTGGAAGAGACAGAACCGTTATAACAAGACATATTAATAATATTTTTAAGAATGGAGAATTGAACAAAAAAGAGGTATGTGCAAAATTTGCACATACCACTCAGCATGGCTCATTCGTTGACAAAACACAAACTAGAGAACTAAACTATTACAATCTAGATATGATTATATCAGTAGGATATCGTGTAAAAAGTCAAAATGGCGTAATATTCAGAAAATGGGCAACAAAAGTATTAAAAGACTACATGATAAAAGGATATGCAGTAAACGAAAAAAGATTAGAGTATTTGGAAAAGACAGTCAAACTAATAGATATTGCCGGAAGAATAGACCATGAACTAAAAGGAACAGAAGCCCAAGATATAATAAAGATAATAAATAATTATTCAAATGCTTTAAACTTATTAGATGATTATGATCACAGAACTATGTCGAAACCAAAAGGAACAAACAGTGACATAAAAATAAAATATGAGGATTGCATAGACATAATAAATAAATTAAGATTTTCCAATGATTCTAATCTATTCGCATTAGAAAGAAACAAAGGCTTAGAATCAATTATAGGTAATATTTATCAATCATTTGATAATCATGATGTATATAAAACAATAGAAGAAAAAGCAGCTAACTTCCTATACTTAATAACAAAAAATCATACATTTATAGATGGAAACAAAAGAATAGCCGCAACACTATTTATATACTTTCTAGATTTCTATAATATACTATATAAAAATAATAAAAGAGTAATAGACAATAACACTCTAGTAGCCTTAACACTTCTAATCGCACAGTCTAATCCAAAAGAAAAAGAAATACTAATAGAACTAATAATGAATTTCTTAACACAAGAAAATATAGACTAAAATCTATATTTTTTGTATAATTGAAAAAGGTGATTCACATGAGAGGTTCAAACTTAACACTAACATTTGGAGAAAATCTAATATATGATAATACATCATTTATAATAGAAGATAATGATAAAGTAGGAGTAGTAGGAGTAAACGGTGCAGGAAAAACTACACTATTCAAAGTAATATTAGGAGTTCATGAACTAGATAGTGGGAAAATAAATAACAAAAAAACAGTAGGATACCTTCCACAAGAAATAATAATTGAAGATGAGAGTATTACTGTACTAGAATATTTAGAAAGCGGAAGACCTATAAAAGAATTAGAACAACAACTACAAGATCTATATATAGAGGCCTCTAATGACCCAAGCGATAAAACATTAAAAAAAATATCACGAACACAAGAAAAATTAGAATACTATGACTGTTATAAATACGAAAATATACTATTAAAAATAATAGAAAATATGGATATAGACATTGACCTATTAGACATGAAACTAAAAGACTTATCAGGAGGACAAAAATCAAAAATCGCATTCGCAAGACTTCTATACTCAAAATCAGAAATACTATTATTAGATGAACCAACAAACCACTTAGATGAAAAAACAAGAACCTATGTAGAAAACTACTTAAAAAACTATAAAGGGATGGTATTAGTAATAAGCCATGATATAAAATTCTTAAATAATATAGTAAATAAAATAATGTATATAAATAAAACTACAAAAAAAATAACAGTCTATGAAGGAAACTACGATACGTATAAAAAGAAACTAGAACTAGAGACTGTTCTAAAAGAAAAAAGAATTCAAAAAGAAGAAAAAGAAATAAAAGAACTAGAAGCATTTATAAAAAAAGCAAATCAAGCTTCTCAAACAAATCATGCGCTAAAGAAAATGGGAAAAGATAGAGAAAAGAAACTAGCTAAAAAACTAGAAAATCTAGAACTAAGAGAAAAGAAATATAATAAGCTAAGACTAAATATAAAACCAAATAGAGAAGGATCAAAAATACCAATAAAAATAAACGATATAACATTTAACTATGAAGGGAAAGAACCACTATATAAAAACCTATCAATACAAATAACAAATAGAGAAAGATTCCTAATAGTGGGAGAAAATGGTGTAGGTAAATCAACACTTTTAAAACTAATACTAGGAAGATTAAAACCAACAAACGGTAATATTTGGTATGGAAACAAAACAGATATAGCTTACTATGCTCAAGAATTAGAACTATTAGACCTAAATAAAACAGTATTAGAAAACGTAGATAAAAAAGAATATTCCGAAAAAGAATTAAGAACAATATTAGGAAGATTCTTATTCTATGGAGATGATGTATTCAAAAAAGCAAGCGTCTTATCACCTGGAGAAAAAGCAAGACTTTCACTATGTAAAATACTACTAGAAAAAGCAAACCTTCTAATACTAGACGAACCAACAAACCACCTAGACCCAGAAACACAAAAAATAATAGGAGAAAACTTCAAAAACTATGAAGGAACAATAATAGTAGTAAGCCATAATATAGACTTTATAAAACAAATAAATATAGATAGACTATTAATACTACCAACAGGTAAAATAACAAACTATACAGACGAAAAATTAGAAAAATTCTTGAATGAAACAAAAGAAATCAAAAATATTGACAAAAAGAAAAACAAAAGAGTAAAATGAAACCAAGTGAGGTAATAATATGATAACAGCAGAAAAACCAAAAATAGAAATGCATACAGCAGAAGAATGGAAAAAAATAAATGAAGAAAAAGAAATAGAATACAGAAAAAAACTAGAAATGTATCCACAAGAACTACGTGAAAAAATTAAAGAATATAAAGGAATATATAGTAAAGAATTATTAGAGTATCTAGAAGCATTAATAACACTAGAAGTAGATATATTAAGAGACAATACTTATAGTAAAGAACAAATAGAAAAACTAAAACAAATAGAACTCTATAGAAAAATAGTAAACTATAATGCACACACAATCTCAAAAAAACTACTTCCAAAAACAGATGAAATAGCTGTAGATGGAGACTGCCTAAAAGGTGAACTACGCGCAACATACTTATTAAGTACACTATTTGATATAAGATTCATGACAGAACCATATTTAAACTTTGATAACAACATAGGTATAGCCTTCTTTAAAAATGAAGACGAACCAGAAAAAAGAAAAAAAGAAATAGAAAAATTATATAAAAGATTCGATGAAGAAGATAAAAAAGAGAATCCTTATGATCCTAGAGAATGTAGGCAACCTAGAAGGAGAAAAATAGGGGGTCCAAGAATCCCAGTAACATTCCCACATGATGACTGGGAAAGAGAACATACAAGCAGATTAGAAAGTTACGATTTAGCATTAAAACATCTAGAATCAATGGATGGTTTAACAGAACAACAAATAAAAGAAAATGAACTATCAGATATGATATACAAAAGATTCGAACAAGAATATGGCCCATTCGAGAATAATGAAATAAATAGGCGTCAACACGAAAACACAGGAATCCAATTAGTAAAAAAGAATAACAATGTAAATTTTATAAAGAAAATAAGGTATTATTATGAATAACGAAGAATTAAAGAAAAATATAGCTGTGGTTCACTACTAAAGAAAAGGTCCTGTAACGGAAGAACAATAAAAATACAAAATCTTGATGTAGAAACGGCAGAAAGAATAAATAGGAGAGTTAGTGCTTCTGCAAGGCAATATTTAGTTGAATCACATACAAGTTTATGCGGCGATGAACTAAAATTTGGTGGACAAGAAAGTGGTTATGTAAAAAAGAAAACATTATATTAAAATATTTTGACTTAATTTAAATTATATGTTAAAATGTATTTAGTGAAGAAAACTTCATAAAATAAAAAAGGAACATTCAGTTTTTGCGAGTTGAATGTCTTCCTGTTAATGCCTAATGGCACTTATTCATAAGACACTTATTCGTAAAAGAATGAGTGTCACTTTTTTATTACTAAAACTAGTAAGGTAGATAGTAATAAAACGAAAGAAATTCTTTCTAATACTTTAATAATAAAAGTTTTAGTTTTCATTCTATCAATCCTCCTTTCATTATAAATGATTAGAGGTAGACACCCAACAACTAAATGTTCCTAACATTATTTTACTATAGATTAATTATTAAAACAAGCGAACAAACAAAAAATATATAGGAAATTCTATATATTTTTATTTATATCTTTAAAAGCATCCCTTAAAGACTTTACCTTTTTATCACAATTCTTTAAAACATCTTTATTTGGAAAAAGTTTAATAATTCCATAACTATAATAATTCTCAATCATTGATGCATCATTAATCCCATCACCAACAGTAATAACATCATTATCATTAATTTCTAAAAGATCTTGGATAAATCTAATACTATCAACCTTATCACTCATAGGACTAACAATATTCAATTTATGAAAGATGCATACATTAACACTCTTTAAGTATTCAATTATTCTTTTTGAACTCTCAAGTAATTTTATATACACATAATAATATAAAGTTTTATCTTTTTCTTTAAATTGCTCAATTTTATAAATGCAAGAATATATTTTTTTTAGCTTTTCAATATTTAATTCAATCATATCTTTAGAGTAGATTAATCCATCTTTATCATATATATCCGCACCATTTAAACAGCTTATATAGTCATATGGTATGCTATAATACTCAACTTCATACATAATAGATTTATAAGTTCTTGCAGTCGCAATCATAAATTTATTTCCTTTATTTCTAAAATCATTTATATTCTTAATTGTACCCTTTGGAATACGATCATTTCCTAAAAAAGTCATAACCTTAATTGTATCATCATAATCACTTACTAATAACTTCATAAAATCACCAAACTACAGATATTATAAAATAATAATAAATTAATTTCAACAAAAAATTAAAAACCGTGCTATAATATAACAAAGAAAGAGGGATTTTATGAAAAAACAAGTAACAGTAGATGGTAATGAAGCATGTAGTATGTCTGCATACCAATTTACAGAAGTAGCAGGAATATATCCAATAACTCCATCAAGTCCAATGGCAGAACACTGTGATGAATGGAGTAGTAAAAATGTAAAAAATATATTTGGCGATAAAGTAAAAGTAGTAGAAATGCAAAGTGAAGCAGGAGCTGCAGGATTTGTACATGGGTCCCTTCAAGGAGGATGCCTAACAACAACATTTACAGCAAGTCAAGGACTACTTCTAATGATACCTAATATGTATAAAATAGCAGGAGAAATGCTTCCATGCGTAATACATGTAGCAGCACGTTCTCTAGCAACTCATGCACTATCAATATTTGGAGACCATCAAGATATATACGCTACACGTCAAACTGGATTTGCTATGATCTCATCATCTAGTGTACAAGATGCACATTATCTAGGAGCTATCGCACACTTAACAGCAATAAGCTCAAGTATGCCTTTCTTACACTTCTTTGATGGATTTAGAACAAGCCATGAAATAGATAAAATAGATGTACTAGAAAGTGATGATTATAAACAACTTCTAGATTATGAAGCACTAAAAAAATTCAAAGAAAAATCACTAAATCCATATAACCCAAATACAAGAGGAACAGCTCAAAATGATGATATATATTTCCAAGCAACAGAAGCAAGAAATAAATATTATGAAGCACTTCCAGATAAAGTAAACGAATACATGGAAAAACTTAATAACATTGCAGGAACAAACTACAAACCATTCAATTATTATGGAAATCCAAACGCAAAAAAAATAATAATCGCAATGGGATCTGTTTGTGAAACAATAAAAGAAACAATAGATGACTTAAAAGACTATGGATTGGTAGAAGTTCATCTATATAGGCCATTCTCTAAAGAATATTTATTAAGTGAAATACCTGATACAGTAGAAAAGATAGCTGTATTAGATAGAACAAAAGAACCAGGAAGTATTGGAGAACCACTATACCTAGACGTAGTAGCTGCATTAAAAGAAAAAAACATAAAAATAGTAGGTGGAAGATATGGATTATCAAGTAAAAATACAACACCAGCTCAGATAAAGGCAGTATTTGAAATGCTTGAAAACCCAATAAACGATTTCACAATAGGAATAGAAGATGATGTTACAAACAAAAGTCTTAAAGTAGATGAAAACTATAAAATAGATAATTCTAAAGAATTCTTAATATATGGTTATGGTTCAGATGGAATGGTAAGTGCATCAAAATCAATAATGAAACTAATCGGTAACAATACAAATAACTATGTACAAGGATACTTCCAATACGACTCAAAAAAATCAGGTGGAGTTACAATAGGACACTTAAGATTTAATGAAGATAAAATAAGATCGACATATTACGTAGAAAATCCAAGTATAGTAGTAGTAACAAAAGAATCGTACTTAACAGAATTTGAAACACTAAATAACATAAAAGAAAATGGAATATTCATACTAAATACAATTAAAACAGAACAAGAACTAAACGAAACATTACCACAAGATATTAAAAATATAATAAAAGAAAAAAACATAAAATTCTATACAATAAATGCATATCTTTTAGCTAGAAATACAGGTTTAGGAAATAAAATAAGCACAATAATGGAAGCTATAATACTAAAACTATCAAACTTAGTAGACTATGATTTAGCTAAGAAAGAAATGAAAGAAAACGCGCATATTAGATACTTCAAAAAAGGCGAAGAAATAGTAAATGCAAACTATAACGCAATAGAAGAAGCAGAAAAATACTTAAAAGAAATGAGTATTGATGATACACAAACAAATAATCTAAACACAAATTACAATAACATCTATGAAGCAATGCGTATGCGTAAAGGAGATCAATTAAAAGTATCAGAATTTATAAATACTAAAGATGGTATATATGAAGCAGGAACAACACAAAAAGAAAAAAGAGGAGTAAGTGAAATAGTTCCATTCTGGATGAATTCAAAT
>CAMVNW010000023.1 GCA_947168965.1 uncultured Caryophanales bacterium | reverse complement strand
AATCGTTATAAATCATGTTATTTTACTATTAATTTTTTGTAAATTTAAAGATAGCCTTAAGCTATCTATTTTTTTAGTTTTCCTTTTTTATCTTGTAATTATATTGTTTGAAAAAGTAGTTTTGAATATTTTCTTTAGAATATTGCATAAATTTTCAAAATATTCAAAATTTACATCATTATCTATTATGTAATCTATGCAATAAATATATTTTTTCTTTTTTGTGTGTATTACTAAACACTTTACTTCGTTTCCTAAATTATCAAAATAGGAATTTATGTATATTATTTCAACATCTATGAATTCAATTTTAGTTTCATCTATTTTCAAATTTTGTTCTATTTTTATTGTTGATGGTACTTTATTTTTTATTTGTTTTATTTGATAAGTTACCAATATTTTAGGTAAATTTATAGATATAAAAAACATCATAGGAATACTAAATATGTAGATAATTGATAGAATAATGTCATTTTTAATGAAACTTATATTACTGTAAAGTGTAATGTATATTATAATAAAAAAAATTATACATAATAATGAATATAATAAACATCTTTTATATGTTTTATCCATAGTATTTTTTATTTTTTTTGATTTAATATTATATTCACATTTATTATTAATTATATTATTTAAATTATTTATATCAATAATATTATTTTTTTTATTTTGATTATTAATAATTCTTTCTTTTAAATCCATGAAATCGTTAATTTCTAAGAAGCTTAATATTGCATATTTTGTAGTTTTATTTTCTTTTTGTATAAAATTTAAAATTTTGAAAATCGGTAGCGATGATGGTTTTTTAAATTCTCTAAATTTTCCCATGAACCAATATCCTTGCCTATTTTCTATTCTTGAAAAGTGTTTATTCAAATAAAGATCGTTTAAGTTATATTGTTTTGCTTTGTTTAATCTAGTTATTATTAAGAAATTATTGTTATAAAAAACTGTTGTATATTTATAGGTAATCGTAAAAATCAGACTGAAGCAAATTGTGAATAGAATTATTCCAATCAATGGATAATATGGAATTATTAGCAAAAAGTATAATGAAAGTTTAAATGAAAACCAATATGTTGATTTTTTATCTGGCCTATATTCCATTTAATCACGTCCTTATGAAATAATTATACACAAATTTTTTTATTATGTAAATTTAAAGATAGCTTCCCGCTATCTATTTTTTTAGTTTTCCTTGTTTTAAAAGATTTAATAGTTTTGTATTTTGTTCTGGTGTTCCTCTATAGTTTGCAATATTGTTTCTTTCTGCTATTTTTTTTCTATGTTCAAAGCTTGAGTCTACTCCTATTTGTTTTAATGCATCTACTATTGAGTTTCCTTTATATGATGAGTTTTCTAAATATCCATTATTTGATTCTCTATATCCATCGTCATATACTCCTAGTCTATTTGGTATTCCACTTATTGTGCTTACATTTAAGTCATTTCCTCTAATTCCATCTTTTCTAATACAATAGTGACAGTGTGATCCAGTGGAGTTTCCAGTTGAACCTTCTTTTCCTATTACTTGTGTTATGTATACTCTATCACCTGTTTTTACATATATTTCGCTTAGATGTCCAAAGTAGTATACATCATCACTATTGTCCTTTTTTATTTTTATATATTTTCCAAAGCCTTGTTTTTTATTATTTACATTTTCCCATCCTGTAAATATTACTGTTCCTTTTATTGTTGAGTGTATGTCTTTTGAGTCTATTCCTACTAAGTCTAATCCATCATGTACTCCTTTTTGATATGTTTGTGTTACTCTAAATTTCATATAGTATGGACTATTCATTTTTTTCACCTCCTGTTTCTGATGTTAAGTTATTTAGTAATTTTTCTATTATTGTTTTGATTCTTTTGGGTATAGGTAGTCCACATTTTACCATATTTTTTAGTATGCTTGTTATTTCATATAATATAAACATTATTCCAAATAGTTCAAATATTCCTACTTCGTTTAGTTTTAATGTGTTTGTTATTTCTTTTGGTATAAAGAATAGTAAGTCAATCTTTAGTATTGAGTCTATTATTATTAGAAATATGCTGCTTCCTATCATTGCGGTTTTTCTTAATATTCCATTTATTCCTACTGTACTGTTCCATTTTCTTTCTTTAAGTGCTCGAAGGGAGCCTAAAAATATGTCTAATAGTATTGTAGTTACTAGTAAATAGAAGATAATGTTATTAAATTTAAGTATCATATTATCACCTTCCACTTTAATTTATGATATTTTTTCTTTCTTAAATATTTAATTAAACTAAAAAACTTTATATTTTTCGTTTTTTAATTTATAATTATTGTAGGTGATGATATGAGTAAAAGGGATAAAATAATTCTTATATTGATAACAGTTTTTTACTTTATTATACTCTGTTTATCTCCTATTTCTGGAGATGATTGGGGAAATTTTATTGCTAAAACTGATGTATTTGGTAGTATTAAAAATGCTTTTAATCTTTATTTTACGTGGGAAGGTAGGATTTCTAGCAGATTATTAATTAATTTATTAACTCCAAATAAAATAGTTTGGAATTTAATAAATTCTTTGTCAATTGGTAGTTTAATCTATATTTCTATTAAAATAGTTAAGCCTAAAGCTAAATGTATTTATTATCTAACTCTACTTATGATTCCTCTTATTAATTTGTTAACTTTTTCTGAAACAATAACTTTTATTGCTGGAAATTTAACTTATTTTATTGAAATTCCTTTTATACTTATATATTTTAGTTTTATATATAATTCTAAATATAATAATTCTTTTATATTCATATTGCTTATATTTTTGAGTTTGTTTTTATGTATGATGGTTGAGCATGTGTCTGCATCATTAATCATTGGAAATATAATATTATTCTTATTCTTTTATCATAAGAACAAAAGTATTGATAAGAAGCTTATAGTACTTATAATCGTATGTATCATATCTACACTTTTTATGTATTTCTCACCAGGTTCGATGTATAGGATGTCTATAGAGAATATTGAATTTAATAAATTGAATTTATTTCAAAAAATTAATTATAATCTTCCTTCTTTTATATATTACACTTTTATAGTTAATTATTATTTATTATTTCTATCTATTATTTCAAATTATTTTATGATTAAAAATAATATTAAAAATACAATTCTTAAAAATATACTTATATTATTTTCTATTGCAGTTCCTATGTTTACTGTAATTATATATTTTATAAGTATAATTCATAAACAAATAATTGTTAGTAATATTCTATTAACTTTGTATTATATTATTTTTACATTTATTTCTTTTATTTTAAATATCAAAGAAAAAAATTATAAAAGTATATTTTTCTTTTTAGTAGGAATAAGTGCAAATTGTGTGATGTTATTATCACCAACATGGGGATATAGAACTTCCCTATTTACATACATCATGCTTTGTATTTCTAATTTAATAATTATTTCAAAGTACATAAAGGATAATAAAACAATTGAGTGTTTTTCAAAAATAGTTTTATTAATCATAGCTCTTTTTTATATAATTCTTTTTGTTAATGTGTATAAGTGCCAGATTGATAATCGCAAATACATTAATCAACAATTATATGAGGGTAAGCAATCAATTGAAATATATAAATTTCCATATTTTATTAATTGTAATATTAATCCAAATACAGATTATCACAAATTAGTTTATAAAAGATATTACAATATTCCTGAAGAAGATGAATTAGTGTTAATAGACAAATGGAGATATTTAATTATATATAAAAACTAAGACTACTTGTCTTAGTTTTTTCAGTTGTTATTTCTTTTTGTTTATTTATTCCTACTATTTCTTTGTTTTTCTTCTACAATTTTTATATGTTGTCTAGCATTTATAAATGAAAGTACAAGCATTTAAGGTAAATAAAAAGCATACTTTTTTATGTATGCTTCTATAATTAATTATCAAAAAATGATCTTGCTTCTTCTTGCATTTCTTCTACTTGTTTCTTAAGATCTTCGTTTGATGATTCAAGTGCTTTTTCTGACTCTTCTATTTTTTCTTTAATGTAATCAGAACTACTTTTTTGTTCTAATTTATCCAAAATAACCTTACTAACATATCCATCATCGTACTCTAACGATACTTCATATGTTCCGCTTAAAGAGTGCTTAATTTCAAGTATTTCAGATTTATCAGTAGTTTCTTTACCATCAAAAACAAGTGCGACTTTTCTACCATGAGTATTATTGCTTTCAATTATCTTATCTAATGTAGAATTAACAAAGAAAGCATCTTTTGTACCGCTTACAAGTGAAAATTGAAAATTAAATGAACTTTTATTAGTTTTACTATCAAATGTAAAAGAATTATATATAACAATAGCAAATATTACTATAATAAATATTATTATAGGGATAAAGAAAAATTTTGATACATGTTTTGCAGTTCCTAATCCGTTATTTAATACTTCTTTTATATTATCATCTAATTTTATATTTACGTTTAAATCTTCATTTAATTTATATCTAGCACCACAGTATCTACACTTTGCATATTCTTTATTTTCTTCTACTTCTAGTTCTCCTCCACATGATGAACATTTTAATTTTTCCATATTTAATCCTCCATATTTATATTTTATCATAGTTTAGAAAAAAACACACTATTTTTTTAGTGTGCATAATTTTTCAATATTTTATTAATTATGTTCATAAGTATAGTTTTGAACATTATAAATATTTTTTTATTTTATTGTATCTTGAATCATCTTCTAAGTCTGTTTTAGAAAGCTGTTCAAAAAGTTTCTTTTGATCTCTTGTAAGTTTTTTAGGAGTTGTTACGTTTATAATTACGTACATGTCTCCTTTTCTATATGAATGAACATCTTCTATTCCTTTTCCTTTTAGTCTATATTTATCTCCTGTTTCTGCTCCTTCTTTTATTGTTAGTCTTACACTACCATGTATTGTTGGAACGTCTTTTTTACACCCAAGTGCTGCTTCTGACATTGTTATTGGAAGTTCAAGATAAATATCGTTTCCGTCTCTTTCATATATTTCATGTTTTTCAACATTAAATTCTAAGTAAATATCTCCATTTGGTCCACCGTTTGTTCCGGCTTCTCCTTTTCCTGACATTCTTAATTGATTTCCAGTGTCAACTCCTGCAGGTACTTTTACTTCTAGATCTTTATTTGTTTTTATTTTACCTGTACCTCTACAGTGTGAACATTTTTCTTTGTATGTTTTTCCTTTTCCATTACATTCTGGACATGTTGTTCTTGACATAAATGTTCCAAACATTGTTCTTTGTTCTGCTGTTATTGTTCCACTTCCATGGCATCTAGAACATGAAGTTTCTCCTGTTCCTCCTTTACCACTACAGTGTGAGCAATTTTCATTTACATCTAAATTTACAGTTTTTTTACATCCAAATACTGCTTCTTCGAATGTCAAATTAACTCTTACAAGTTTATCTCTTCCTTTAGTGGCTCTATTAGAGTTTCTTCCACCGAATCCAAAGTTAAATCCTCCTTCTCCGAATAGATCTCCAAATATATCTGAGAAGTCAAATCCAGAGAAGTCAAATCCTCCTCCACCATTCATTTGATCGAATGCTGCATGACCGTATTGATCATATTGACGTCTTTTCGACTCGTCCGATAATACTGCGTATGCTTCTTGAGCTTCTTTGAATTTTTCTGCTGCATCTGGTTCTTTTGATACGTCTGGATGGTATTTTTTTGCGAGTTTTCTGAAGGCTGATTTTATTTCTGCATCTGATGCATTTTTATCAACTCCAAGAACCTCATAATAATCTCTTTTTTCCATAATTCACCTACTTCTAACTATTGTATATTGTTTCAAATTCGTCTATTAATGAATCAAACATATTAAGTGCACTTTCTATTGTTTCTTTTTTCTTTACATCTACATTAGCTAGTAATAATTCGTTTGCTGGATAATCACTTCCTCCTGATTTTAGGAAGTTTTTGTAGTTTTCTACAGCGTTTTCTTTATTGTTTAATATATCATCTACTATTTTTGTTGCGCATGATAATCCAATTGCGTATTTATATACATAGAAGTTATAGTAGAAGTGTGGGATTCTTTCCCATTCATATTTTATTAAATCATCTAATACTAATGTGTCTCCAAAATACTTTTGATTTAGTTTGTAGTATTCATTTGAAATATTTTCGTATGTTAATACTTCATCATTTTCTACTTTTTTGTGCATTAATTGTTCGAATTCTGCAAACATTGTTTGACGATATATTGTTGATTTATATAATTCTAGTAATTGATTTAGTATAAATAGTTTTTCTTCTTTTTCTTTTGAATTTTTAAGCATGTATTTTGCTAGTAATAGTTCGTTTACTGTACTTGCGACTTCTGCTACAAAGATTTTATAGTTTGATTGTTGATATGGATTATTATGGCATGAGTAATATGTATGCATTGAGTGTCCTAATTCATGTGCGAGTGTTGATACATCGTGGTATGTTCCTTCGTAGTTTAATAATACGAATGGATTTGTATCGTAGAATCCACTACTATAGGCTCCGCCTCTTTTTCCTTTGTT
Source organism: uncultured Caryophanales bacterium (assembly GCA_947168965.1). Lineage (GTDB taxonomy): Bacteria > Bacillota_I > Bacilli_A > RF39 > UBA660 > UBA3631. The sequence goes on along the minus strand of CAMVNW010000023.1, from coordinate 6,021 downwards.
GTTATATATGTCTATCCATCTTTCATCGAATGCTTTATTTAGTGTTTCTATGTAGTCTTCTCCAAGTGGTTTTAGTGCATTTATTACTAGTTTTTTTGCTTCTTCAAATTCATAGTGTTTATCAAATTTTGGTATCATATCTAAATATACATCGTATATGTGATAGTCTTTTATACCTAGTATTTTTTTCTTTAGATTGAAGTATTTATATATTTTATCCATATTATTACTTACTGTATCTATTAAGTTATTATATACACTTACATCTATATTGTCACTATAAAGGGATGCTTCTATACTACTATTATAGTTTCTTATTTTTGCTTCTGCAACTAGTGCATCTATATTTCCTTTGAATGTTTTTGTTATTGTATTTTTAAATTCTCCGTATTTTTCAAAAAGGCGAGTAAATGCTTCTTTTCGTACATTTTTATCTGTGTTTTTAATATATTTTGAATAATTACTTTCTGTTAATTCTGTTTCTTTTCCATCTATAGTTATATTTCCAAATGTCATATCACTATCTGTTAGGGCATCATAACAGTCTTCTGGGTTTCCTAATACTTTTGATAATGTAGATAAGATTTTTTCACTTTTTTCATCTAGTGTACGATTCTTATATCTATAAATACATTCAAGGTTAAATTCATATTCTAGTAGGCGTGGTTCTTCTTTATAGTATTCTTTAATTTTATCATATTCTACACTTAATAATTCTGGAGTTACAAAACTTGTTAATTCTCCATATGTTTGCAAAAGATTATCAACATTTCCTTGTAATTCTTGATTTTTAGGATTTGTTGTTTCACTATCAAAATTTAAATGTGCATAATAGTATAGTTTATATAGTCTTCTTTCTAATGTATCTGATTCTGTTAAGTATGTGTATAAGTTTTTTGAACTATTTACTATATTTCCTTTATAGTCTTTTACTTTTTCTAATTCTTTTTTTACTTTTTCTAATTCAGTTTTGAATTCTTCATCAGATTTATATATTGTTGTTAAATCCCATTTATACTTCTCTTCAATTTCATCTCTTTTTCTTTGTTTTTCCATTTTTTCTCCTTTATCAATTACTATAATAAGGGGGCCTATTTAGACCCCTTTATATTATTTTTCTTCAAATTCTGCTTCTTGTACTCCATCGTCTTTTTTGTCTTCATTGTTTGATTCTGTTTCTTGATTAGCTTGATTTGCTTTAGCTGCTTCTTCGTATACTTTTGTTGCGAATGCCATAGCTGTTTCTTGTAGTTTTTCTTTCTTAGCTTTAATGTCTTCTAAGTCATTTTTCTCTAAAGCTTCTTTTAAGTCTTTGATTTCTGCTTCTGCTTTTTCTTTATCTTTAGAATCTATTTTATCTCCTAGATCTTTGATTGATCTTTCAGTTTGGAATACTAATTGTTCTGCTTCATTTTTTAAGTCAGCTTCTTCTTTTTTCTTTTCATCTGCTGCTCTATTTGCTTCTGCTTCTTTTACCATCTTATCGATTTCATCATCTGATAAGTTTGTTGAAGAAGTGATTGTAATTGATTGTTCTTTCTTTGTTCCTAAGTCTTTTGCTTTAACGTTAACAATTCCGTTTGCGTCTATATCGAATGTTACTTCAATTTGTGGTACTCCTCTTGGAGCTGCTGGAATATTAGTTAATTGGAAATTACCTAATGTCTTGTTGTCTGAAGCCATACTTCTTTCACCTTGTAGTACGTGAATGTCTACTGCTGGTTGGTTATCTGCAGCTGTTGAGAATACTTGTGATTTACTTGTTGGAATTGTTGTATTTCTTGGGATTAATACAGTCATTACTCCACCTAATGTTTCAATTCCTAGTGATAATGGTGTAACATCTAGTAATACTACGTCGTTTACTTCTCCTTGTAGTACTCCACCTTGGATAGCAGCACCCATTGCGACTACTTCGTCTGGGTTTACTCCCTTAGATGGTTCTTTTCCTAATTCTTCTTTGATTATTTCTTGAACTCTTGGGATTCTTGTTGATCCACCTACTAGTAATACTTTATCTATATCACTCTTAGATAGTCCAGCATCTTTTAATGCTTTTCTAACTGGTTCTAGTGTTGAATCTACTAAGTCTCTTGTTAATTCTTCAAATTTAGCTCTTGTAATATCCATTTCAAAGCTTATTGGAGCTCCATCTACTTGAGCGATGAATGGTAATGAAACTTGAGTTGTTGTCATGTTACTTAAGTCTTTTTTAGCTTGTTCTGCTGATTCTTTTATACGTTGCATTGCCATTTTGTCGTCTTTTAAGTCAACTTTTTCTTGTTCTTTAATTGATTCTACTATGTAGTCAACTAATTTATTATCGAAGTCATCTCCACCTAGTTTGTTATTTCCTGATGTTGATAATACTTCAAATACTCCGTCCCCTAATTCAAGGATTGATACGTCGAATGTACCTCCACCTAAGTCGTAAACTAATACTTTTTCGTTTTTATCTTGTTTATCTAGTCCGTAAGCTAAGGCAGCAGCTGTTGGTTCATTTATAATTCTTTCTACTTCAAGTCCTGCAATTTTACCTGCATTTTTTGTTGCTTGTCTTTGTGAGTCATTGAAGTATGCTGGTACTGTAATAACTGCTTTTGTTACTTTTTCTCCTAAGTAAGCTTCTGCGGTTTTCTTTAAGTCTCCTAGAATCATAGCTGATACTTCTTCAGGAGTGTATTCTTTTCCATTAGCTTTTACTTTTTTATCTGTACCCATTAATCTTTTGATTGATGAAATTGTTTCTGGATTAATTACTGCTTGGTGTTTTGCTTTTGAACCTACAAGCATATCTCCATTTTTGAATGCTACTACTGATGGTGTTGTTCTTCCACCTTCTGCATTAGCGATTACTTTTGCTTCTCCACCTTCATATACTGATACACAACTGTTTGTTGTTCCTAAGTCTATACCTATAATTTTACTCATAATTTATCACCTTTCCTTTGGTAGTTGTTCTACCCATTTTTTAAGTATATTACATTTTTGTTTTATTTCTTTTTCAACAATATCTCTTTTCTTTTTACCTGATTTGTCATAAAAGTATATTGGACAACTTAATGATGTTCTATTATCCGATGTTTCTTCTATAAATCCTTCTGGTAAATTAGCGAAGTCATATTGTTTTTTAAATAGCACATAAACTTGTGTTTTATCTACTTCACTCCAATAATCAAAACTATTTTCTTTAATATTTTTAATTATGATTCTTGGATTATTTTTGAATTCTTCAAGTTTGTTTATATCTTCATCGAACCACTCGTAGAATTCTATTTTATAATGTCCAGAACAGCTTGCATATGTCACATATCCCTTTTTATTTAGTAAGGATATTGCTTCTGCAATTTCTTTATCACATATGAATACGTCTTTATGATCTTCTGCATGTTTACAAATATCAAATGTAGTTTTATCTATTATACTGTTATGATCCATTATTCACTAACTTTTACCATTGCTGGTCTAATAACTTTATCTTTTAGCAAGTATCCTTTTTGTAATACTTCTATTACCATTTCTGGTTCTACTCCATCTCTATGTTCTGTCATTATTGCTTGATGGTATGTAGGGTCAAATGGCTTATTAGCTCCATCTATGGCTTTTACTCCATATTTTTCTAATGTACTTATAAGATTACAATATATCATTTTAAATCCTGATAAGAATTTTGATACTTCATCTTCTAAGTTTTCATCATCCATGTTGATTGCTCTTTCAAAGTTATCAACTATTGGAAGTAATGATTTTGCTATATCTTCATTTGAATACATAAGCATTCTAGAAGTTTCTTCTTCTTTTCTTTTTCTATAGTTTACTAATTCTGCTTTTTCTCTTAATAGTCTATCTTCTAGTTCACTAATTTTATTATATGCTTCATTTAGTTTATCTAAATGTTTATCTTTTTTTTCTTTTTTCTTTTTTTCTTTTTTATCGTGGTTACAATTTCCTCCACAACCACAGTTTTCTTCTTCAGTGCAGTTGCAGTCGTCTCCACATGTGCATTCTTCTGTACAATTGCAGTTTTCTCCGCATTCACAGTTTTCTCCGCATTCACAGTTTTCACCACAATTGCAGTTTTCTTTTTTCAATTCTTCTTTATTCTCCATATAGCCTCCTTCTAGTTTTCGTCTATATTTTGTTTTATATAATTTAAAAGTGTTATTGCTCGATCGTATTCCATTCTTTTTGGCCCTATTAATGCAAGTGTTCCTTCTTCTCCATTTATATTATATTTGGTTTTGATGATTGTTAAGTCATCATCAAATTCATTTTCACTACCAATATATATATTTATTCCGTTTTCTTCTTCTTTAATATTTTTTATTATTTCTTTGTCTTCAAATTTACTTATTATATCTCTTATCTTATCTGTATTATTGAATTCTGGTTGCATTAATATATTTTTTGTTCCATTCATTTTAAAACTATTATCGCTGAAATCTGTGAATGCATTATAAAATGCATTATATAATACTTCGTGTTGTTTAACGTATTGAGCTATAATTGGTTTTATTTCATATTCTAATAATTCACTTACTTCACTTATTGGAACTCCAATTATAAGTTTGTTTATTAAATCAACTGTTTGCTTTATTTCTGCTACTGATACTTTTTCTTCTAGTTTTACATTTTTATGTTCTACATGTCCTTTATCAGTTATTACAATAGCGATTAGATTTGTTGAATCAATTGGAACTACTTCTACTTTTGTTACTCTATTTTCTTTTGATGTTGATCCAAGTACTATAGCAGTATAGTTTGTCATTTCTGATATTATTTCCATACTCTTGCTTATTGCATCTGTTAGTACTAGTGATTTTGAATTAAATACTGTTTGTAACTCGTTTAATTCTTTTTTGTCTAATTCTTTTGGTTTCATAATGTTATCTACATAGTATCTGTATCCTTTTTCACTTGGTATTCTTCCTGACGAAATATGTGTTTTTTCTAGAAGTCCTAAATCTTCTAGTTCACTCATTTCGTTTCTTACTGTAGCACTTGAACAATTTAATATTTCACAAATTGATTTTGATCCTATTGGTCTAGCTGTTTTAATGTAATCTTCTATAATTAGTTTTAATAGTTTTTCTTGTCTTTCACTAATCATTACTTCACCTCTAGTTTAACACTTTGGCACTCTTTCTTTTTTAGTGCTAGTACCAGTATACTATTATATGTTAGCAATGTCAAGTTATGAGTGCTAATTTTTGTTTTTTTATTTATTTCTTAAAAAAATAGTTAGTTTTAGCTAACTATCAATCTTATTTTTTTCTAATTCTTTTATTGATATACCTGGTGTTGGTAAGTCTTCTGGCATCGTTCCTCCCATATCAATAATTGCCTTTCTTACTTTTTTTCCTATTTCATAATGGATACTATTTGCGGTATATTCGTTATCTACTTTATCTCTTTTCAATTTTGCTTCTGTTTGTGTGATTCTAAATATATTCGCGCCTAATTCTTCACTGCTCATGTTATCTAATATATCTTCTCTGTATCTTAATTTTTTTCTTTTAAATATATCATCTGCTGTTTCGCCATTATATAAACCTTTATATCCTGCATTATGAAATTCTCCCAAATTTTTTACTCCACTTTTTACTGCTGTTCTATTTAAAGAATAGTTTCCATTACTTGCTTGTTTTCTTCTATATAATCTTTTTTCATCTTCGGTCATTTTTTCATATTCTAAATCTGTTAGTTCCATTCTTCTAGTTTGAACCGCAAAATATGTTTGCCCAAAGGCAACCATTTCATATTTTGAATTTGCATTTTGTACTATTAAGTAGCATGCATATCTACTTAATTTATAATCTATAATTGTTTTAGTTGTTGCACCGGCTTTTACGATTTTGGTGTAAACACCAAAATGGGAACTAATATTATTATTACTTTGTACACAGGAAATTTGTGCCTTTTCTATCACACTAGAAAAATATCTCCATTCTTTATATCCAAGTATATGTTGGAGTTCTCTTGCTTCCCAATATTCATTTTCATGTTCATCAATATGTTTAA
>CAMVNW010000022.1 GCA_947168965.1 uncultured Caryophanales bacterium | reverse complement strand
ATGAAAATGAAGTAACACTTAAAACATTCTATAAAGAAACAGATCACTTTAGACTTCAACCAGAAAATGATACAATGGAACCATTCATATTCAAAAATATTACAATATTAGGAAAAGCAATAGGACTATATAGAAAAATATAAGGAAAAACCTTATATTTTTTTTTACAAATAATTCTTTAAATTTTTAATTTCTTTTTCTTGAAATTTAACAATATCATTAGCTAAATCAATAATACTATTATCACAATCATCACGATAAGACTCAATCTTCTTATTCATATTTATAATACCCATAGTAAAACCCTCAGTCAATATTCCAGCAATATTACTGTCACTATTATCCTTCTTAACATCCATTTTCATAGACATCTTAGCCATCATCTCAGCCATCACACCGGCGCCCTCAGGCTCAACCTTATTCTTTTTTAATAACTTCTCACTCTTAACTAAATACTTCTCATATTCCTTTAATTCATCCTCTAATAACTTTTTAATCTTATTATCTTTATCTCTTAATAAATCAATCAACTTAGTAGTACTCTTAACACCCATATCACAAGTCTCATAAATATGCATTAATAATTCATTCTTTTCTTTCATAATATCACCACTACTATTATGATAAAAAAATAAAAATATATACAAATTAACATAAAATTAAATAAAAATATTGTATTAAAATTAATTATAAGTTATAATTACATTGGGTATGTTTGAAAATATCAGATGGTTCCCTTTCTTTTATCAATGATAATAGAAAGGTGGTGGTATTTATGACAAAAAGAGAAACTTCTCAATTTATTATAATACTGCTATTATTCTTCATAATAATCACTTTATTATTTAGATAATAAAAACATCTGATTTCAACTAATGTTGATTTCAGATGACCCTCAAGGGAATATGTCTGATTCGCACAATCAAACATATCCTTTTTTATTATATGAAGAACTCCTTCACTACATACATTCTAACACAATTATGCATTAAAGTCAAATATATAATTACTTAACAGTTAAAATAAACTTTTGATTTTTCTTTTTACCTTATTAAATGTTCCTGGTTTAGGAAAAACATATCCATTATTAATCATTCTCTTACCTCTTTGTACTTCTTCAATTACTTTATCCCTAAATTTATCTATTGAAACATGACTTATTAAAGAATCAAGGCGAATAATCCAAACTTTTGTATCACCAGCTTTTAACATTAATTGAATTGGTATTTCTTGGTTTTCATATTGAACAAGAACAGTTAGATAACGTCTGAATTCAAAATTATCATGTTCCTCTTTTTTAGATCTAGCAATACTCTCTTCAGCAATATAAATCTCTTTAAAAATAGCATCATAAACATCGTCAACAGATAAACGTTTAACAATTTTGCCTTGAATTACACCAGATTCAGATTGAATATAATTTCCTATACTATGTCCTAAACCTCTAAAAATAGTACTATGAGAGCAAGAAACATCTGCAGACTCTATACCTTCGTTAGACCAACATTCACTAACATTAACCTCTATTATTTTGCCTAAATATTTTTCTGTAACCTTATATTTTTTATATTCATATTTTCCCATAAACACAAAACCCTATCTAAATAGTTTACCTATTTTTTTAACAAAGCTCTTTTCATCTATCTCTTTTTTAGCAATTTTAAACTCTCTCTCTATAAAACTATTAATTTTATCCTCAGTAGCGTCACTAAAACCAAATGTAATAGGATTATACTCACAAATTATAGTTGTAGACCTCCTACCATCAATAAAATAATCACGAACTTTTACTTCTATAATTTTACCCTTATATTTTCTTCTAATAACATATTCATTAACATCTTCTACCATAAATCCCCCTATAGAATTATTTATTAATCCATTCAGTTAATTCATCTAAAGGCATAAATCCTACTCTATTATCAACTTGTTTTCCATCCTTAAATAAATAAAGTGCTGGAATACTCATGACTCCGAATCTACGAGCTAAATCCTCTTCTTCATCAACATCAATCTTAACAACCTTAACTTCACTTCTAGAACTAGATAATTCCTCTAAAACAGGACCTAACATTTTACAAGGTCCACACCAATTCGCAAAAAAATCAACAACTACTACTCCATCACTTATTAAATTATCAAAATTATCCTTATTTCCATGTACTAACATTATTTCACCTCATACTTTTTAATTAAATTTTCAATTCCATCAATCTTTAATTTATTTTTTTCAATCAATTTCTTAACTGAATTAATATCAATTATATCATACTTTAAAAATAAATCCAACGTATCATAATTAAACTTATTAGCACTTTCAGTATTATCATATTTTTCCTTCAAAGAAGTAAATTCACTAATAAAATCCTTATTACTTTCAACAAACGCAGAAACAACAGGAGTATTATTCAATATAAAACTTGCATTATTAGAATCAGCAACATCTTTAACACTAAACATAGGTAAAGTCAAAATATAAATAACAATAAAACAAATCAAATAATATTTAACAGCGCCAATAATAAATCCTAATATCTTAGATGGCAAACCCAAAAGAAAACTCATATTAATTATTCTTTGAATAAATGCACTAGCAACCAAAACCATTTTCCATATCATCATTAAAATGAAAAATACAACTAAAAAAGCGATTAATTCATATAATGCAATATTCAAAACAGTAACACCTTTAAAAATCCCGCCAAACTTAAAAAATGGTAAATTTTCATAAAGAATAATAGATAAAGGATTCTTTAAAATAAAAGATAAAACAGTAATTAAAACAATACCAACCGCACTTACAGCTTCCTTAACTACTCCTCTTTTCCATCCAACAAATCCACCAATTAAAATAAAAATAATTATTAAAATATCAACTAATCCCATACACATCTACCTTTCATAAATAATTATATTACAAAATTAGACAAAAATAAACAAAAATGTTAAAATATATTTGGAGGGAATCTTATGACAATAACATTAAAAGTAAGTGAAAATACAAAAGAAGAAATGATTAAATACTTTGAAGATAAAAAAAGGCCAAAAACACCAGACTACGCAGTATTCCAAGCAGACGAAGCAGACACAGTAATAACACTATACTCTTCAGGAAAAGCAGTATTTCAAGGAATATCAGCAGACATAGACGCAAATATGTGGCGTGATATGGAACGTCATCTAAACCCTACTAAAAAAGTAGAAATGACAAACTCAGAAGACAAAAAGAAAAAAGAAAAAAAAGAAATATACGTAGACCCTAAAATATATAATGCAACAACAATAGGATCAGACGAAGTTGGAACTGGTGACTACTTTGGTCCTATAGTAGTAGCTGCTTCATACGTAAATAAAGAAAATATAAAATTTCTAGAATCTTTAGGAGTAAAAGACTCAAAAAAACTAACAGATGAAAAAATATTAGAAATAGTCCCACAAATAATTAAAAAAATACCCTATGAATGCATGGTACTATCAAACGAAGAATATAACAAAAAATATACATCTGATATTAATATGAATAAAATAAAAGCAATTATGCATAACAAAGTATTAACAAAAATGAAAGAAAAATATAACGATATAGAATACATTGTAGTAGATCAATTCGCAAAACCATTTGTATACTATAACTACTTAAAACAAGTACCTAACTATACAAAAGGAATAACATTCATGACAAAAGCAGAAGACAAATGTTTATCAGTTGCTTGTGCTTCACTTATAAGTAGATACATATTCCTAAAAGAATTCGATAAATTAGGTGAAAAATACAATACATTCCTAGTAAAAGGTGCTGGACCTAAAGTAGATGAAATAGGAGTAAAATTAACAAAACAATACGGATTTGAAATATTAGAAAAAATATCAAAACTAAACTTTAAAAATACAGAAAAAATAAAAGAATTAGCTAAAAACTAATTCTTTTTTTCTATATTAATATGCATATTAATATCATCCTCAGTTGGAAGCTTATCCAATATATCCTTAGGAATATAATTATTAATTTCATAAGATGAAACACCTATGGGATTACTAATACCCTCTAAAGCCCATTCAACAGACAATTTATCCTTCTCTCTGCATAATAATAAACCAATAGTTTCATTATCATATTCTTTCTTCAAAGTCTTATTAACTGCAGTAACATAAAAATTCAATTGGCCAATATATTCAGGCTTAAAAAAAGTATTTTTAAGCTCAACAACTACATAACATCTTAACTCCAAATGATAAAATAACAAATCGATATAATAATCATTATTATCAGTACTAATCTTATATTGATTACCCACAAAACAAAAACCTTTACCTAACTCAAGTAAAACATTCTTAATTCTCTCAACCATAGCATTCTCAATATCTGCCTCACACGCATTCTCCTTCAAATTAGATAATTCAAATATATAAGGATCCTTCATTATATCTCTAGCAAGTTCGCTTTGACTAATAGACATTTTATCATCAAAATTTGTTAATTTAATATTTTCCTTTTGTCTTTCATATAAATTCAAATCAATCTGATGAATTAAAACTGTTTGTGACCAACCATTTTCAATACATTTTCTTGCATACCACACTCTTTTTTCTATATTCTTTACTTTTTCAATTAAAGTATAATTATGAGTCCACGGTAAATTGGCCAGTGCCACTGGCCAATTTTGAATATCCTTATACTCATTATAAAATATTCGCATCCTTCTCAAATTTCTAGACGAAAAACCTCTCATATTTGGAAATTCTAATTTCAATTCTATAGATAACTGATTTATAAAACTATTTCCATATTTCCAATTATCATCTATAACTTTTCCTAATCTAAAATACAAACATAATAATTCTCTATTGGCATTTTCCAGTATTTTAAACCTTGTACTTCTAATATCATTCTTTATATCAGTAACAATACCTATAAAACTTTTTTTATCAATTGTTGCAATCATTAAATCACCCTCTATAAATATCATACGACGTAGATTTAATAATTCCTTAAATATAAAGAAAAAAACTAGAAAATTAATCACTTTCTAGTTCTTCACTATAATCACAACTTGAACATTTTATTTTTTTACCCTTTTGAGTCAACATATTCTTACATTCTGGGCATAATTTACCAATTGGTTTATCCCAATATGCTGTCTTACAAGTAGGATAATTGTTGCACCCGTAAAAAATCTTACCTCTTTTACTACGCTTCTCAACAATCTTACCACCGCAATTAGGGCAATCAATAATTTCTTTCTCTACTCGAGGTTCAGTCTTAACATACTTACAACTTGGATATCCACTACATGCAGTAAACTCACCATATTTTCCTTTTCTAATAACTAATGGCTTACCACACTCTGGACAAACTTCACCAGTTTCCTTAACCTCTTTTTTAGGAAGCAAATCAAAAGCTTTCTTTAAAGAAGGTTCAAAATCCTTATAAAACCTATCCAAAGTTTCATACCAAACTTGATTACCTTCCGCAATCTTATCAAGCTCATCTTCCATATTGGCAGTATATTCAACATTAATGATATTACTAAATCCCATTTGTAATTTATCAGTTATTTCAAAACCAATATCAGTTGGAACAAACTTCTTTTCAACTACATCAACATATCCACGTTTCTTAATAGTATCAATAATAGTCGCATAAGTACTAGGTCTACCAATACCTAATTCTTCCAAATCCTTAATTAATTTAGCCTCAGTATAACGAGCAGGTGGTTGAGTAAAATGTTGTAAAGACTCAATATCATCACTCTCTAACTTATCATTAACACTAAATGTAGGTAATACTTGGTCCTTAGTATCCTCATACTCACCATATACTTTTAAATAACCATCAAAAGTAATAATTTGACCATTTACCTTAAACTGATAATTATTATTATCAAGAATAACAGTAGTATTAAGTGTCTTTGCAGGAGCCATCAAACTAGCAAGAGCTCTACTATATATTAATTTATATAACTTATATTCATCATTACTTAAAAACTTCTTAACAGAAAGTGGAGTTCTGTAAATACTAGTAGGACGTATTGCCTCATGTGCATCTTGAACATTTTCAGACTTCTTACTCTTCTTAACAAATCCTACATAATCATGACCATACTCGTCTTCAATATATTTATAAGTAGCCTTAATAAACTCATCAGAAAATCTAACAGAATCAGTACGCATATAACTAATAAGACCAACAGTCTCATCCTCTAAAGTAATACCTTCATATAACTTTTGAGCAACACTCATAGTCTTTTTAGCATTAAACCCTAACTTAGTAGAAGCCTCTTGTTGAAGAGTACTAGTAATAAAAGGAAACTTACTATTCTTAGCCTTATCCTTAGAATCAACTGATTCAACAACAAAAGTATTATCTAAAGAACTAAGTACCTTATCAGCCTCATCTTTATTATTAATCTTTAACTCTTCATGATTAAAAGTGTCTAAATCAGCAGAAAAATCATTAAAATTAGCCTTAATACTCCAATACTCTTCAGGAATAAAAGCTTGAATTTCTCTTTCCTTTTCAACAATCAATTTTAAAGCAACACTTTGTACACGACCCGCACTACTACCATTAGTTTTAGAACGAATCAAATTACTTAATCTAAAACCAATAATTCTATCAAGAATTCTACGAGTCTCTTGACTATTAACCAAATCCTGATCAATCTTTCTAGGATGCTTAAAAGCCTCTAATATTGCAGGTTTAGTAATTTCATTAAAAACAACACGATCATAAACCTTATCATTCAAACCTAAGGCATCATATAAATGCCAACTAATTGCTTCCCCTTCACGGTCGGGGTCGGTAGCAAGAAATACGTGACTTGACTCTTTAACTTCTTTTTTAAGAGAATCAATATCCTTCTTCTTACCCTTAATAGTTACATAATCAGGCTTAAAATTATTCTCAATATCAACACCAAGTCCAAACTTACCCTTAGTAGATAAATCACGAATATGACCTTTACTAGATAAAACTTTATAATCTTTTCCTAAATATTTTTCAATAGTCTTAGACTTACTAGGTGATTCCACTATTACTAAATTCTTTGCCATAAATGCCTCCTGTACATCATTTAAATTTATACACTATAATTTTATAATTGTCAATAGAAGAATATTCTACAAAAAATAAAAAATAGATTCATAAGAACCTATTTTGCTTGACTTAAAGCCTTGCTTACTGCATTAATATAACTATCACTACTAATAGTTACACCACTTATAGTATCAACATCTAATTTAGTTTTAGCTTCATCTGACCATTTAACCCAGTCAATTCCTTGTTCAGCAACAACCTTATCTTCTATTTTCTTAACTTGTTCATACCACTCAGCTCCACCAGGAATAACACCAATATTAGCACTTGTTTCCTTCATACCATATGCATCTCCTAATGTTTTTTTAGTAGTATTAACTGAATCCTTATCATAAGTTGAATCAATAAAAACAGACTTAATCATACCATTTTCATTAACATAAACAACTGCAGAAGTAACATAATTTGCTCCATAAGATTCATACTCTACAGAGCCAAAATAAGTTCCCTCTTTGTATATTCCTTTTTCCTCAACCTTTTCACATCCCGAAAATATAAATAAACCTACTAAAACAAAACTTAAAGTTAAAAACTTTTTCATAAACATCCTCCTATTCTATATAACTATTATATAAAAAATACAATTAAAAATCAATCTTATCTTCAAGTTCAGCCAACATTTTTTTACTAACAAACCCAACAAACACACCTGTAGGTATAGAAAATAAAAGTAGCCATGGCAAATAATAAATCATATTATTATTCTTTAAAAACAATATTGCAGCTAAAATCTGACCAACACTATGACATATTGAACCAATAACACTAACACCTATCATAGATAATCTAGTTTTCTTAAAAATAATCATAGAACTAGCACTAAATAACGCACCAAATAAACTAAAAAAGAAATTAACGCTAAATAATCCAGTTCTCATAAGGCCAACAACAATAACTCTTAATATAGAAACAAAAAAAACATCACTAGTATCATACTTATATAAAACAATCAAAACAATTATATTAGCAAGACCTAGCTTAAGTCCAGGAATATATCCATTAAATAATGGAATAAAACTTTCTAATATACTAAGAACAATAGAAAAAGAAAGCAACATAACAAGTCTCATATATTTCTTCATTATTTCACCACCGCATCTAACTCATCATTTGAAATATTAATTACAATCTTATTAGGTAAACAAACAATACTCTCATAAGTATTACTTATATACCCCTGTCTAGAACATAAATGTAAAGGACTATTTTCCTCATCAACTTTAATCTTACCATCTTTAACAACAATAACAACTTCGCCATTATCTCCAGTAACAACATATCTATCGTTATGAGATAAAGGAATTGTTTGAACTAAAACACCATCATGATAAACAAAAGCACTACTACCATTTCCTTGAAATAATTTAAATAAAATAATTAAAACAATAGAAATAATAAACAAAAATAAAACCAACTTAATATCATTCTTGTTCATAAGAATTAAAGCCCTCACTTTTAATAATACTATTATCATTTAAAATCCAAATAGCCTCTGCATCATAATCTTTCAAAAAATCACGTCCACTATCTATATCCATTAAAAACAAAGTAGTAGAAAGCAAATCAGACAAACCACTATCATGAGATATTACAGTAACACTCTTCATATAATTAGTAGGAAATAAAGTTTTAGGACTAATTATATGATGATAAACCTCACCATTATATAAATAATTTCTCTCATATCCACCACTAGTGACAACACTTAAATTACTAGAGTTTATTACATAGCTAATACCACTCTTATCAGGATTTTGAATACCAATCTTATAGTAATCCTTATCATAACTATCACCTGCTAAAACATTGCCACCAGCATTAATTAAATAATACTTTATGCCTTGAGACTCTAAATATTCACCAACCTTCTGCGTAGTATATCCCTTACTTACACCACCTAAATCAATATTAGGATGATTATTAACAATTTTATTATCATCTAACAAAATAATATCATTTTTCTTATTAGCTTTTTTTAACTCGTCTTTACTTGGAATACCATCACCTTTTTCTCTATATTTTTTCCATACATCAATAACTCCACCCATATTAATATCAAATAAACCATTAGACTTTTCACTAAAATCATAAGCATATTTAATTAAATCATAAAGTCTACTATCAAGTATAATTTTTGAATCATCAGAATCATTATTATTTATATAATATATATTATTAATACCATCATAACTATTATATCTATCAGTAAGTTCATGATACTCTCTATAAATATTATCTATTTCATTCATAACATTGTTAGCCTTTTCCTTATTATCTGAATAAAATTTAACATTAATATATGTATCCATATAAAATAAATCTTTACTGTACACTTCCATTTTCTTATTAAAAATAAAATATATTAAAAAAAGAAAAAAAACAAATATTATACAAATAATTCCTAATACCTTTTTCATACAATCACCATATATAATTATAAAGAAAAAAACATATTTAGTAAATATGTTATAAATCTAAACTAACTAAAATTACATCCTCACCTATTTTCTTAACCTGACTCCATCCAATCTCAAGTTCACTATGATTAGAAAACTTAGAAAAAAAACCTCCACCATCAACAATTAAACTAGTCATATTACCATCTTGCGAAATACTAACATCAATAATAACACCAATTTTTTTACCATCATTAACATTAATAACATCCTTCTTCTGTAAATCAGAAAGCCTCATAAAATCACCTATAATATGATATTAAAATAATAAAAAAAAAGAACCTATTTAAGATCCATAACACTTTTATAAACATCAATAAGTTCTTGTCCTACCTTATGGACATCACGAGTTAACGCAACCTTATAAGCCTCATCAGTTAAATCAGGTAGTTTACCTTCTATTACACCTTTAATTTTATCATGAAAGTCCATTAAATCCTTAGCTTTATAAACATTAACTCCATCTTCTAACCATCCATCAAAAACTGGAATATCTCTTACAATTGCCTTTTGTCTACAACTACATGCCTCCATTATAGGAATACCTTCAGTTTCCTCAAGAGTTGGGAAAATATATAAATCGGCACCGCTCATTGCACTTTTAATCATAATAGGATCAACATAACCAGCAAAAATCAAATTAGGAAGTTTAGTATTAACTGCTTCACGAATCTTATTAGGAACCAACTTTAAATCAGTATAACCAAACCATATAAATTTATATTCAGGCATCATTTGCGCTAACTTAACAAAATCTAAAATACCTTTTCTTTCTAGATATAAACCAATAGCCATAACAACTTTATCATTATCACTAAAACCATATTTTTTTCTAAAATCTTTGCCTAACTTTTCATCTTTTTGAAAATATGAAGTATCAATACCATTGCTAATGGCGCTAATATTAGTCAAACCATAATTTTCTAACAACATCTTAGAATAAGGAGTTGGAGTAATTATATGATCTCCCAATCTATAACATTTACATATCCACCACTTAAAAAAAGGCGCAATAACATTAGAAAACTTAAAAGAATTTCTAAAATCTTCCTCTGTAGAATGAGCATGATATATAACCTTTTTACCATTTTTATGAGCAGTTTTAGCCATCAAATAAGACTTAGGACCATAAAAATTAATATGAACAATATCATAATCATCTTTGGGATTAGTAGTATAAGAAATATTATTTTCTTCTAAAGCTCTTATCTGATGCTTAATAGCCTTTCCTAATCCCGATTTACCAATTTGTTTTTCAAATTCAGTATATAATAATACTTTCATAAAACCACCAACATAATTATATACTAATCAATCATTTTTTTCAAATTATCAAGTCCACTTTTTTCTAATCTTGAAATTTGAGCTTGACTAATACCAATCTCTTCAGATAATTCCATCTGAGTTTTACCAATGATATATCTTTGAGTCAAAATATATCTTTCCTTATCCTTCAGTTTCTTCATCGCATCCTTTAGCTCGATATGAGCATCTAAAGAATAAGTATTACCCTTAGTATCACTCAACTGATCAGCAAGATATATAGTATCCCCACCATCATTATAAATAGGCTCAAACATACTAATAGTATCCTTCATAGAGTCCATTGCATTACTAACATCATATTCAGTTAAACCTAACTCTCGAGAAATCTCTAGAATACTTGGTTCACGACCTAAAGAATTAGTTAACTCTTCCTTTTTCTTCAAAGCCTTATAAGCAGTATCCTTAATACTACGAGCAATCCTAACACTATTATTATCACGCAAATATCTTTTAACCTCACCCAAAATCATAGGAACCGCATAAGTCGAAAACATAACGCCATGACTTAAATCAAAATTATCAATTGCCTTTATAAGTCCAACACATCCAACTTGAAATAAATCATCCATATTCTCCACTCTATTATTATACTTACGAAGAATACTTAATACTAATTTTAAATTACCATTAATTAAATCATCCTTAGCAAACTTATCACCAGACTTATACCTTTTAAATAATTCTATCATCTCTTCATTACTTAAAACCTTAATATTCGCAGTATTCACGCCACAAATCTCTACTTTATGACGTGCCATAAAAAAATCTCCTTTCATATCAATATTGATACAAAAAGAGAAATTTATACACCACTTGAAAAAAAACAAAAAATATCATATTATATTCATGGTGAAATTATGAACGAAGAAAATCTAATAAAATACTATAATAAATTTAATGAAGATAAAAGACTAACAAGAAGACGTGGTGAAATAGAATTTATAACATCAATGAAATATATCCATGAATACTTAAAAAAAGGAGATAAAATAATAGATATAGGTGCAGGAACTGGAAGATACTCTGTTCCACTATCAGAAGAAGGATACGACGTAACTGCAGTAGAACTAGTAAAACATAATATCAAACAAATAGAACAAAAAAATAAAAATATAAAAACAATATTAGGTAACGCAAAAGACCTATCTATGATAGAAGATAATACATTTAATTTAACACTTTTATTTGGTCCAATGTATCATCTAATATCAAAAGAAGAAAAAATAAAAGCTATGAAAGAAACAAAAAGAATAACAAAAAAAGACGGAATAATAATGATTGCCTACTGTATGAATGACTACGCAATAATAACACATGGTTTCATAGATAATAATATTAAAGAATCATTAAAAACAAAAGAAATAAATGAATCATTCCATGTAACACCAAAACCAACTGATTTATACAGTAGATTAACACTAGAAGAAATAAATGAATTAAATGAAATAACAAACTTAAAAAGAATAAAAATCATTTCTCCAGATGGACCAGCAAACTATATAAGACAAGCACTAAACAAAATGGACGATGAAACATATAAACTTTTTATAAAATATCACCTATCAACATGTGAAAGACCTGATTTAATAGGTGCAGGAGCACATACACTAGATATATTAAAAAATGACAAATAATCAAAATTTGTCATTTTTATTTTATAAAATCTAATAATTTTTTATTAACTAAATCTAAATAATCTTTCATACCATGTTCTGCTCCAACAATGACATCTAATTTAATATCATACTTATCACAAAATTTTTGAACATCAGATAATAAAACTGTTTTATCCTTATCACCATGAATAATAAATATATCATTATCACATTTATCAAAACAAGCCATCAAATCATCATTCATAAATTCTACAAAAGCACCCCTATTATACTTTCTTCCATTCAAAAAAGTATAATATTCATGATCATCAAAATAATCAATATCAATACCTAATTTTCTAACAGTACACTCATAAAAATTAACAGCTGGATACTTTAAAAATACACTATCAAATTTAGTCTTATATTTATTAATATAACTTAAAGCAATATAACCACCAAAACTAGATCCCATTAAACATATAGGTACATCATATTCTTTAACACTTTCAATAACTTTGTCTAAATAATCTAAACTATTACTTAAATTAAAACAAGAATCATCTGACTTATCCTCACCATGACAAGGAAAATCAAAAGAAGCAATACCTATTTGATTACTATTTAAAATTTCAAAATGTTGATTAATTCTATCTTTACTCTCACCAAATCCATGACAATATATAACAATCTTTCTAACATCATCAGGAATACTAAAATAAGAATAAATTCTATCATCTATAATCTTCTTTAACACAACTTATCACCATCAATATTATCATAAATTTTCTTAATCATACCCATAAAATATGATTTA
>CAMVNW010000021.1 GCA_947168965.1 uncultured Caryophanales bacterium | reverse complement strand
ATTTGAAAAAAAGGTTTTGCGATATTGATTTAAATGCGAAAGCAAGTGATAAACTTAATTAGAACTTTAGTTCTTTTTTTTTGCAAACAATTGTTCTATTTTACTTTTAAATTTAATTTTTTTATGTTATCATTATATAGGTGATTAGTATGGAATTAGTAGGATATAATGATAAGCAAAAGGAAGCTATATTAAAAACAGATGGACCTATTTTAATTATAGCAGGTGCGGGTAGTGGAAAGACTAAAGTATTAACTACTAAAATTGCTTATTTAGTTGATAATGGTGTTCCAACTGATAGTATTTTAGCTATTACATTTACTAATAAAGCTGCTAAGGAAATGAAGGATCGTGTTATTGGTTTATTAGGTACTTATGGTTATGAGATAAGGATTTCTACATTTCACTCATTTGGTGTTTATTTGATGCAAAAACATTATAGCGAACTTGGTTATCAAAAGAATTTTACTATTTTAGACAGTGATGATTCTTTGACAATTATTAAGCGTATAATGAAGGATTTAAATATTGATCAAAAGGATTATAATCCAAGAGCTATTAGGAATGCTATTTCTAGTGCAAAAAATGAATTAATTAGTTCTTCTGAATTTGAAAAATTCGCTAGTGATAATTTTAATCAAAAGGTTTATGACGTTTATACTAGATATGAAAAAAAACTATTAATTAATAACTCTTTAGATTTTGACGATTTATTGTTTTTACCTATAAAATTATTTAGAGAAAACCCAGATATTTTAAAGTATTATCAAGATTTATATCAATACATTTTGGTTGATGAGTATCAGGATACTAATGAAGCACAGTATATTTTGATTAAGATGTTAAGTGCAAAAAATAGAAATATATGTGTTGTGGGTGATGAGTCACAATCAATTTATTCTTTTAGAGGTTCAAATTATAGAAATATTTTAAATTTTGAAAAAGATTACAAGGATTGTACTACTATTTTGCTTGAACAGAATTATCGTTCTACTTCTACTATACTTGATAGTGCGAATGATGTTATTAAAAATAATAAACATCGTAAAGATAAGAAATTATGGACTGAAAATGGTGAAGGAGATAAGATTGAATATTATAAGGCTCTTGATGAAAAGGATGAGGCTAGTTATGTTGTTAAAAAAATTGAAGATTTAATTAGTAATGATACTAAAAAAAATGAAATAGCTGTATTATATAGAACTAATGCTCAGTCTCGTGTAATGGAGGAAGCTTTATTAAAATCGAATATTCCTTATAAGGTTGTTGGAAGTTTTTATTTCTATAATCGTAAAGAAATAAAAGATTTAATATGTTATTTAAAATTAATATATAATAAGTATGATGATATTAGTTTGCAGAGAATTATAAATGTTCCTAAACGTGGAATTGGTGAAAAAACAATAGAGAATTTACAAAATAAAGCACAAGAGAATAATATTTGTATGTATGATGCGATTGATAGTGGTAAAGAGCTTTTGTTTAAAAATATTATTGAAGAAATTATAAGTGTTCAAGATAATTATAGTCTAACAGAGTTGGTTGATTTGGTATTAGATAAGTCTGGTATTAAACATGAATTAGAAACTGAGAAAAGTATAGAGTCTGAAATTAGGTTGGAGAACTTAGAAGAGTTTAAGTCTATAACAAAGGCTTTTGAGGAAAAAAATGGTCTTATATCTCTTGAAGATTTTTTAACTGAGATAAGTCTTGTTTCTGATGTTACAGAGCATAAAGATGAGACTGATGTTGTTACTTTAATGACTGTTCATTCTGCAAAGGGATTAGAATTTGAAAATGTTTTTTTAATTGGTATGGAAGAAGGAATTTTTCCACATAATAATTCATTTGATTCTTCTGAAGCATTGGAAGAAGAAAGACGTCTTTGTTATGTAGCAATTACTAGAGCTAAAAAAAGATTATGGATTGTTAATGCGAATCATAGATTAATATATGGTATGGATAATTATAATAAACCAAGTAGGTTTATTGATGAAATAAATAAAGAATATATTAATGTTGAAGAGGCGGAAAGAAAAACAATTAAATCAAGTATGTTTAAAAAAATTGAAAAAAATGTTGATGAAACTGTTGATTATCAAGCAGGTGATAAGGTAATGCATGATGTGTTTGGCGAAGGTGTTATTATAAGTATTGATGGTAGTGTTGTTAGTATTGCGTTTGCTCATCCACATGGTGTAAAGAAACTTTTGAAGGGGCATAAAAGTATTAAGAAAATTTAGTAAATATGTATAAAAAAAAATATATATATGTTATAATTAATATGTAAGATGATGGAGGGTACGTTATGGTATTAAATATAATGGATACTTTAAAAGAGTTGTCTGATAAGTTAAGAGAATGGACTATTTCAAATACTAATAATCCTGTATTTTGGTTACTTGCTTTTTTATTAGGTCTTTTGATTTTTAAATTAACATATGATGCTTTAAGTAAAAATTAAATGATTAGTTTTAATCATTTTAATTTTCTTGAAGGGGTGATTTGATGAACGAGAGAATACAAGAAATTATTGATATATTAAATGACGCTAATTATAACTATTATGTTTTGGATAATCCTACTATTACGGATCAAGAGTATGATAGGTATATGCAGGAACTTATTTCTTTGGAGGAAAAATATCCTGAATTAAAACGTGATAATTCTCCTACTAGTCGTGTAGGTGGTACTGTTATTGATGAGTTTAAGAAAGTAACTCATAAAATTCCTATGCTTAGTTTGAGTAACGTTTTTAATGAAAGTGATATTATAAATTTTGATGAAAGAATTAGGAAGGAAGTAAGTAATCCAAGATATGTTGTTGAACCTAAAATAGATGGATTATCAGTTTCTTTATATTATGAAGATGGTGAATTTGTTAGGGCTGCAACTAGAGGTGATGGGGTTACTGGAGAAGATATTACTCACAATGTTTTAACTATTAAAAATGTTCCTTTAAAGTTACGTGAAAAAGTTACTATTGAAGTTCGTGGTGAAATATATATGGACAAGGATACTTTTAATAGTATTAATGAAGAACGAAAACGTAATGGATTTTCTTTGTTTGCTAATCCACGTAATACTGCTGCTGGAAGTATTAGACAGTTGGATTCTAAGATTGCTGCTAGTCGTAATTTAAAAACTTTTATTTATCATTTGCCTAATGCGTTAGATTATGGAATTCATTTTCATAGTGAGGCATTAGAATATATGAAAAAATTAGGTTTTACTGTTAATGAGAATAATAAGCTTGTAGATGGTATAGATGGTTTATTGGAACATATTTCTTATTGGACAGAAAATCGAAATAGTTTACCTTATGAAATTGATGGAATGGTTATTAAATTAAATGATATAGATGAACAGCAACGTTTAGGTTTTACTGCTAAATATCCTAAATGGGCAACTGCATATAAGTTTCCTGCTACTCGTGTTTTAACTAAATTAAAAGAGATTAAATTTACTGTTGGTCGTACTGGGCAGGTTACTCCTAATGCAATTCTAGAACCGGTTAGATTAATGGGTAGTGTTATTAGTAAGGCTACTTTGCATAATGAGGATTATGTTTTATCTAAGGATATTAGGACTGGTGATGTTGTTTCTATTATTAAGGCTGGAGATGTTATTCCTAGAGTTGAAGAAAGCATTTTAGAAAGACGTACTGGTGATGAAATACCTTTCGTTATGACGGATGTATGTCCTATATGTGGTAGTAAGTTAGTTAAAAAGGATGCAAGTTATTATTGTATTAATCCTCTTTGTGATGCTAAAAATATTGAGAAGTTAATTCATTTTGCTTCAAGAGATGCGATGAATATTGATGGATTCGGTGAGCAAATTGTTGAAGATTTTTATAATATGGGATATTTAAAAGGTTATACTGATTTTTATTTTTTAAAAAAATATAAAGAAGAATTAATGGAATTAGAAGGATTCGGAGTTAAGAGTATTAATTCATTATTATCTAGTATTGAGGAAAGCAAGAAAAATTCTTTAGAAAGATTGTTGTTTGGGTTAGGTATTAGATATGTTGGTAGTAAAACTGCTAAAATTTTAGCTAAAAAGTTTGGTGATATTGATACTATTATGAAGTGTTCTTATGAAGATCTTGTTGACGTTCGCGATATTGGAAATGTTATTGCAAAAAGTGTTTTTGAATATTTTTCTGATGATAATAATATTAAATTAATTTCTGATTTAAAAGAAATCGGTGTTAATATGAAGTATGACGGGCCGATTGATGTTTTAGATGATAATTTTGCTGGTAAGACTTTTGTTCTTACTGGAACGTTAGAAAATTATAAACGTAATAATTTAAAATCAATCATTGAATCTAAAGGTGGAAATGTGGCAGGATCTGTTAGTAAGAAAACTGATGTTGTTATTGCTGGTAGTGATCCAGGTAGTAAGTATGATAATGCTTTGAAATTAGGTATTACCATATGGAATGAAAATGATTTGATTAGTAAAATAGGAGGTTAGTTTATGGATATTTGGGATAAGTTTAAAGGTAGTAAGTGGAGAGAAAGTGTTGATGTTAGTGATTTTATTATCAACAATTATACTGAGTATAAGGGAGATGAGTCATTTTTAGTTCGCTCTACTCTTAAGACAGATAAGGTTTGGAATAAATGTAAGGAATTAATTGCTGAAGAGTTGAAAAAGGGTGTTCTTGATGTTGATACTGTTAATATGAGTGGTATTGATTCTTTTGAAGCAGGGTATATTGATAAGGACAATGAGGTTATTGTTGGACTTCAAACTGATGCACCATTAAAGAGAATGATTAATCCTTATGGCGGTATTAGGATGGTTTATAATGAGTTGGATGCTTATGGTTATAAGTTGGATCCTGATGTTGATAAGAAGTTTAATCAGTATCGAAAAACTCATAATCAAGGTGTTTTTGATGCTTATACTAAGGAAATTCGTGCTGCTAGAAGTGCACATTTATTAACAGGATTACCTGATGCTTATGGTAGAGGTCGTATTATAGGTGATTATAGAAGAATTGCTTTATATGGAATTGATTTTTTAATTGAGTGTAAGCAAAAGGATTTGGATAATATTACTGATATTACTGAAGAGACTATTAGATTACGTGAAGATGTAAGTGAACAAATTCGTTCTTTAGGAAAAATAAAGAGTATGGCTTCTAAGTATGGGTTTGATATTAGTAAACCTGCTAGTAATGCTCGTGAAGCTGTTCAATGGGTATATTTTGGATATTTAGCTGCTATTAAAGAGAATAATGGTGCGGCTATGAGTTTAGGTAGAACTTCTACTTTCTTAGATATTTATATTGAAAATGATATTCGTGAGGGTATTTTAACTGAAGAGGAGGCTTGTGAATTAATAGATCAATTTATTATTAAATTGAGAATTGCTCGTCATTTGAGAACTCCTGAGTATAATGATCTATTTGCTGGTGATCCTACTTGGGTAACTGAGTCAATTGGTGGTATGCTTGATGAGAGTAGATCTTTTGTTACTAAAACAAGTTTTAGATATTTAAATACTTTAATTAATTTAGGACCTGCTCCTGAACCTAATATGACTATTTTATGGTCTAATGGTTTACCAGAAAACTTTAAAAAGTATTGTGCAAATATATCTATTAAAACAGATGCGATTCAATATGAGAATGATGATTTGATGAGACCAATTTATGGTAATGATTATGCGATTGCTTGTTGTGTTAGTGCTATGCAAGTTGGTAAACAAATGCAATTCTTTGGTGCTCGTTGTAATTTAGCTAAAGCTTTATTATATTCTATCAATGGTGGAGTAGATGAAGTATCTGGTAAAGTTGTAGTTGACGGATTAGAAAAAATTGATTCTGAAGTTTTAGATTATGATAATGTTATGAAACATATGGATATAGTTATGAGCAAGGTTGCTAAAACTTATGTTGATGCTATGAATATTATTCATTATATGCATGATAAGTATGCATATGAGGCAGGACAAATGGCTTTACATGATACAAATTTGGATCGTTTGATGGCTTTTGGTGTTGCAGGATTATCTGTAGTTGCGGATAGTTTAAGTGCGATTAAATATGCTTCTGTTAAGCCTATTCGTAATGATGAAGGAATTGCTATTGATTTTTCTATCGAGGGTGATTATCCTAAATATGGTAATGATGATGATCGTGTTGATTCTTTAGCTGTTATGATTGTTGAAAAATTTTATAATGAATTAAAGAAGCATAAGTTATATAGAGGTGCTAGACATACATTATCTATTTTAACTATTACTTCTAATGTTGTATATGGTAAAAATACAGGTGCTACTCCTGATGGACGTAAAGCTGGTATTCCTTTTGCTCCAGGCGCTAATCCAATGCATGGAAGGGATTCTAGTGGTGCTTTAGCTTCTTTAAATAGTGTAGCTAAGTTACCTTACTGTGGTGTTTGTCAAGATGGTATTTCTAATACTTTCTCTATTATTCCACAAGCACTTGGTAGCGAATCTGACAGGGTTAAAAATTTAGTTGGTATATTAGATGGATATTTTAAACAAGGTGCTCATCATTTGAATGTTAATGTTTTAAATCGTGAGACTTTAGAGGATGCAATGGAAAATCCTGATAAATATCCAATGCTTACTATTAGAGTTTCTGGTTATGCTGTTCATTTTAATAGATTGAGTCGTGAACAACAGTTAGAAGTTATTAGTAGAACTTTCCATGGTGAAATGTGATAGGTCATATTGATTCTATTGAAACTTTAGGGCTTGTTGATGGTCCTGGTATTAGGGTTGTTGTGTTTTTGCAAGGTTGCCCTTTAAGGTGTGTATTTTGTCATAATCCTGAGACTTGGACTTTAAATGATAAATTTTTAATTACTCCTGATGATTTAGTACGACATATTTATAAGTATAGAAATTATTTTGGTACTGATGGTGGTGTTACTTTTTCTGGTGGAGAGCCTTTGTTTCAACATGACTTTTTATTGGAATGTTTAAAGCTATGTAAAAAAATGGGAATTCATACTTGTCTTGATACATCTGGTGCATACTCTGGTTATGAAGATATTCTTAAGTATGTTGATTTGGTTATTTGGGATGTTAAAGGACTTGATAGTGATGGTTACCATAATATTACTGGTCAAGATATTAATCCTTCTTTAAAATTTTTAAAGTATTGTCAAGATATTGGTAAAAAGATGTGGATTAGGCAAGTGATTGTTCCAGGTATTAATGATAATGTAGATTATATTATTAGATTAAAGGATTTTATTAAGCCTTTAAAGAATATTGAAAAAATTGAGTTATTACCTTATCATTTATTAGGCGTTTCTAAGTATAAACAGTTAGGTATTCCTTATAGATTAGATGGTGTTCCTGCAATGGATAAAGGTAAATGTGATGAATTATATAAAGTATTGATGTCTTAAGATATTGATACTTTTTTTACATTTTTTATAACGTTTACCTAAAAAACATATTTATTTTTTTCTAATTGTTTGATATAATTAGATTTACAATGGAAGGGTATGATAATATGGATAATAATTTAAAAAATGGTTCGGGTATTCCTAATGTAAGTGATATAAAATTTGATGATA
The DNA here is from genome assembly GCA_947168965.1 of uncultured Caryophanales bacterium. Lineage (GTDB taxonomy): Bacteria > Bacillota_I > Bacilli_A > RF39 > UBA660 > UBA3631. Next base: position 6,542 of record CAMVNW010000021.1, on the reverse strand, counting down.
CTCCTGCTGAATCTTTTGAGAATCTTTATGGAGGAAGTAGTCAAAATAATAATGCTTCAGTAAATAGTGGAGTAGGCATGACATCTAATCCTTCAGTTAATAGTGTTCAATCTAATTTTGGTCAAGTTTCTCAGCAACCTAATTTAGGCGGCGCAAGTGTTAATCAGCCAATAAATCCTGTTAATGTTGGACCTAGTGTTCAACCTAATCCAGTTACAATGGAGAATAATATAGGTATGTCTGTTAATCCGCAAATGGTTCCAAATATGCCACAACAACCAAATATAGGTGTTCAACCTACAGCATCACAAAGTGTTCAACCTGCGGCACCACAAAGTGTTCAACCTAATGTAGGAGTAAATATTAACCAATCAGTTAATACTTCTAATGTTCAACCTCAACCTGCAATGGTTAATCCAAGTGCTTTTAGTATGAATCAAGAGCCAGTTATGACTCCTAATCCAATTAATGTAACTAGTAATGGCGATGCTTTATCTAATATAAATATTGATGCTGATAGAATGCAATCAATTGAGGAACAATTGTCTAAAACAAGTCAATATAATCCATCTGATTTTCAACAGGAACAAATTGTTATTCCTAATGATAATCAATCTGATAAAGGTAAGTCTAGTTTAACTTTTATTATTGTTTTATTTATAATATTGGCTGTTGTAATTGCTTTTTTACCTCAAATTACTAAAATGATTAAATAGTTATGAATATAAAAACATAGAAATTAGTTTTCTATGTTTTTTGATAGTTCTATTATAAGGTCCATGTTATCGTCATTTGCCATTATGTTTTTATGTATTTCATTGCATTTTTCACATTTATATATTATTTTATATGTGTTTTTAAATTTTTCTATTCCTATTGGTTTTAATAGCCCTTTACATGTGTTTTGTCTATCTCCTGGATTTATGTCTAGGTGTTTTGAATATAGACAATGATTGCAGTGGTCTCTTGTTGTATAGTTTAGTTTTTCTATTTTTTGTTTACAATTTTCACATATAAATTCTTCGTCAAGTTTTGTAAATTGTTTCATTAAATCACCAATTTAATTATATCAGATATTATTTTTTTATAAAACCATTTTGTATATATTTTATTTCGTTAATTACTACAAATGCTTTTGAGTCATTTTTATTAATTATTGTTTTTAATTCGTTTACTGTTTTATTATTTATTTGTATTATTAGCATTTTTTGATTTTTGTTTTCTATATTTATTGTTGTTACTCCATATCCTTTTTTTCTTATTATATTTTCAAGTTCTTGATTTGTTGTTATTACTTGTACTGTTACGTATCCTTTTATGTATTTATTAGATATTATTCCACCTATATATGTTCCTGTTGAAAAACCTAGGGCATAAGAGAATACTATTAGTATACTGTTATTTTCTGTTGTTAGTGCTTCTTTTACTATCAAAAACCATACAGTTATTTCTATAAATCCTATTATGCTAGCGATTATGTTTTTGTTTTTTACTGTCATGATTGTTCTTACTGTTCCAAGTGAAACGTCTAGTATTCTTACAAAAAATATTTTTATGCATAATAAAAGCATATTATCACCTTTTTTAATATGTGCAATATGCTTTTTTTTATTCTTATAAGAATATTATTATTAGGCTTCCTACTATTATGCAATATACAACGAAATATATTAGTTTTCCATTTTTTACAATATTTTTAAACCATTTTGTACCAATATATGTAAATATGAATGCCATAACCATACTTATTCCATAATATAGATATTGTGTAGGTGTTAAATCTGCTTCAAATAAATCTTTTATTCCTAGTAGCGCTGTTGCGATACTTATTGGAATGTAAAGTATAAATGAGAAGTCAAATGCTACTTCACGTTTTAAGTTTCTAAACATTCCTCCTACTATTGTTGAGCCACTTCTACTTATTCCAGGTAGTAGTGCTACTACTTGAAATAGTCCTATTGTTAATGCGTCTTTTAGTGTTATTTGTTTTGATTCTTTTATTCCTTTGAAGTCTTTTATTACAAATAAGAATATTGATGTTATTAAGAGTGTTAGTCCTACAAATTTTACATTTTCTTCTAGGAAGTCAAATAGTCCTAGTTTTTCTACTATTAATCCTACTACTCCTGCAGGTATTGTTGCTAGTACTATGTACCAGCTATATTTATAATCATCGTAATATTTTTTTTCTTTTGTTTTTAAGTATGTAAAGAATCCTTTTATTAGCTTGATTATTTTTTTTCTAAATAATATTAATATTGCTAGTAGGCTTCCAAAGTTTGTTATTGTTGCTAATATTCCATAGTCTATTGTGTCTAATCCACTTAGTAATTTTTGAAATACTAATAAGTGTCCACTAGATGAGACTGGTATTGGCTCTGTTATTCCTTGTATAATTCCTAAAAAAATATATTTTATTAATTCCATTTTATCACCTATTTAATTATATACTATTTTTGTTTATTAATAAATATTATTTTTTTTATTTCATAGAATTTATTAAAGTATTATTGTTTTAATTTATGTATATTTTTTTTTATTATGTTAAATTTATATTTAGAATTATTTTTATTTGAGAGGAGATAAAGATGAATTATATTTATGATATTTTAGCCAATTTTAATGATTCCTTTTATGATTTTTATGATTGGAATGAAAATGATCATATTATTCATATAAAAAAGTTACCTGTTATAAAAGTTAAAACTGATTTTTTGATTAATGTTAAATATAATGATGTTAATGTTGATAATAGATTAATTGAAAAAATATATAGGCGATGTGATTTTTTTAATGAAAGTAAGAATAATTATAGTTATGTTTGTTCTTTGTGTGATGGAAGAGAAGCTATAATTGTTAGTTTTGATTCTAATGGTAATGTTCTTGGAAAGAGTGATTTATTGATTGATGAGGGTAATGAGGTAATTGACATATGTGATTCTATGGATGTTAGTGATTATAGTATTTCTGTAAAAGATGTTGTTTTTTATGATAATTTTAAAACAAGAAGAGAATGTAAAATTAATAGTTTTATTTTAAAGGAATTAGATAATATGAGTTATGATAAATTGAAGTATTTATATTTTGACTGTTTTAATGAACAGGAGGATGATATTAAAAAAATTTTAATTAGAATTTTTGATGAGATTAAGAATAATTTTGATATGGTTTATTTAAAAATTTATGATTTTTTAAAACTTACTTCTATTAATAAGTGATTAATTTATTATTATTAATTTACTTATTTTTTTTATTTTGGTAAAATTATGTCTAGGGTGTTGTTATGGAGTACAAAGTAATGATTGATGCTTTTGAAGGTCCATTGGATCTTTTATTGCATCTTATTAAAAAGTCTAATATTTCTATTACTGATATTAATATTGTTGATATTACTAAACAATATTTAGATTATATTAATTGTATGGAAGAAATGAATTTAGATATTGCGAGTGAGTATTTAACTATGGCTGCTGAACTTATTGAGATGAAGTCTAATATATTACTTCCTAGACCAGAGGAAAATGATATTGAAGAAGAGAGACAGGATTTAATAAATAGATTACTTGATTATGAACAGTATAAAAAGATGATTGGTTATTTTAAAGATTTGGAAGCGGATAGAAAAGATATTTTTACTAAGGCTCCAGATGATTTAAAGAAATATGATTGTGTTAGTGAAGTTCATTTAAATGATGATGTAACTATAGATGATTTAGTGGGTGCTTTAAATAAGTTTTTTTCTAAAAAAGAATATGAGAAACCTTTGAATACTAAGGTTACTAGTCGTGAGTACTCTGTTACTTTAAGGTGTGAGGAAATCAAGAATGTTTTAAGAGATAAAGGAAAAGTTCAATTTACTGATTTATTTGATAAATATGATAAGAGTTTTGTTGTTGTTACTTTTTTAGCTATTCTTGATTTAGTTAGAAAGTCAAGTGTTATTGTTAGTCAAGATAGGAATTTTAATCAAATATATATAGAGGATGTGGCATAATGAATTATAAGGGTTTAATTGAAGGTTTATTGTTTGTTGTTGGTGATGAAGGATTAACTTTAATTGATTTATGTAGTATTATTGGTGTTGGTGATGAAATTATTTTATCTAGTTTAAATGAATTGATTTCTGATTATGAGAATAGTGATAGAGGAATACGTATAGAAGTATTTGGTGAAAGTTATAAGTTGGTTACTAAAAAGGAATACAAGGATTATTTGAAGAAACTTGTTCCTGATGAAGAGGATTTACTGACTCAGTCTAATTTAGAAACTTTAGCTATTATTGCTTATAATCAACCTATTACGAGAATGCAGATTGAGGAGATTCGTGGAGTTAATAGTAGTCATGTTGTTAGAAAATTAATGATGCGTGATTTGATTTGTGAGAAGGGTAGGTCTGAATTACCTGGTAAACCAATATTATATGGAACAACTGATTTCTTTTTAGATTATTTTGGTATTAATTCTTTGGATCAATTGCCAGAGATAAAAATGCCTGATAGTGAAGATATTGAAACAAATTTATTTGAGTCTAAGTATAAAGAAAATTAATAATTAGTATTGATTATAATATTTTTAAATGTTATAATTTATACATGCCGGTGTGATGGAATGGTAGTCATGCTTGACTCAAAATCAAGTGGGTTTTGCCCGTGTCGGTTCAAGTCCGACCACCGGTACCAATAGTTAATTTGCTCGAACTGTTCGAACTTTTTATACAAGAATCAATCGCAAGTGATTGATTTTTTTGCTTTTAATAAAAAATCATAGAAAGGAAGACTATAACGAATAAAAAAAGAATTACAATAAACAAAGTCAAATGATAAATAAGTTAACTGATCAAACAAATAAATTAAATACTAAATCAGAAGAAATAAAAAATATAATTAATAATTAAAAAAATCAACCTTTATCAAAAAATTATTAATTAAAAAATAATGACTTGATACTTGATTATATAGAAGAAGTAAATAAATCAAATAATGACTTTAAAGAAATAAAATAAGATATTTAAAATCCATTTTAAAATAATAGTTTATGTGTTATACTATTTGTAAGGATGTAAGATTATTAATAGGTATGGAAAAGTAGAAAATAAGAAATTGTAACAAGTATTAAAAAATGTTCAAAAAAACTTGATATAAATTCAAATAAGAATTTATGATAGTGTTTGTGATGTATATTTTGGTAATGAAATAAAGGGTTTTCAATCAAAAATGCCAAAATAAGAGAAGAAAAAATTAAATATCCGTATAATAAAATGAAAGGGAATGTGTAAAATGACTGACGATGAAAGATTAATTAAAATGTTAAGCAAAAAAAAAGAAGATAATAATGATGATAATTTTTGCTCTATCAATGATAATGAGATAGGTAAAATTTTTATAAAAAACAATGGTGAAATATTAGGAGATAAGGTTAAAATCGAGGGATTTAAATATAATTATAAAATACCATTTTTATTCAAAGGATTTCGAAATTTTGAAATAGAATATTTTGATGAAGTAAAGGAAGAGTTTAATGAGGATAAAGATGACTATATAAATTGTTTAAAAAAATTGCTTGCTTCAAACGAGCTTGTTGTAAGTAAAATAATTGAATATGTTTTGCAATTTTTTAATGAAGATAATCGTGAAAAATGTAGAAGTATTTCTGCATCGGCATATGCACATATTCAAAGTGATATGATATATATAGATGTTTCCTTTGTCTTCGAAAATCCATCTTTTGACGAAGAAGGATATATAGATTTAGAATATGATTGTTCAACAAATGAAATTAAAAAGATTGAAGAAGGATATTATTAATTAATACCGAGAATGTAAAAAATGTTAGTACGAAAAAAATTGTTACACTTTTAACATTATTAAAAAAAATAGTTAATTTATTAGCAATTTTTTTGTTACTATTCACAGCTTAAATGATTAATTTTGTATAATTATGTTCAAAACAAGAATAAAATCTTGTTTTCTTTATGTTTTGAACAAACGATTTTTTTGAAAAAGATTATAAAAAACTATTAAAAGATTGGAGTACGACACTCACATCAAATGTTCCATAGCAAATATACAACAAGTTAATCATAAAATTTAAGCGAACAAACAAAAAATGCTTAATATTTAATAAAATAATATATTATTATTTAGGTATAGTTATTTTATTTATTCTGTGCTGGAATCATTGATGAATTATTCGAACTCTTTAATTAGAGTTTTTTTCTTGACTTTTTATAGTTTTGTTTTATAATATATTTAAATTTGAAGGAGGAATTGGTATGGCTACTTGTAGTGAGTGTAAGTATATGAACCTTAATAATGAGCATGATAATGATGGTAAATTTTGGTGTGAAGAAAAACTAGAATGGTTTAGAGCTGATGATCCCGAATGTTATAGATATTATTGTGATGAAAATAGGGAAAAAGAAACTGTTGAATATTATAATGAACTTAGTAAACGTAAACAATCTTTTAGTAGTCCTTGTTTTATAACCACTATTGTGTGTGATACTTTAGGTATGGATGATAATAATATGTATTTAACTTTAT
>CAMVNW010000020.1 GCA_947168965.1 uncultured Caryophanales bacterium | reverse complement strand
TGCAATAAACATTAGCATGTAAAACTTTTGAATTTGGATATTTAGTACTACGATATCCATAACAATTAAAAATACGTTTTAGTTCATAGGAACAAGCTCCAATAGGATTGTAATTAAAAAGAGTAATATATGAATTACTGTTTTTTCTATGAGTTTTAATTTCAATACCATTAAAATCAGGTAAAGAATAAGAGTCCTCATCTTTTCCAAGCAGAGACTCAAAAGTATAACCAACACCAGTAGATCCACGCCTAAGGCTTTTAATCCAACCTTTGTTTTTAATACTCTCAAACTTGTTTTTAAGTAACAAAAAAGAATCATACATAAAAAACACCTCAATAAGTATATACAACATTAAAACTAAAAGCACCTTAAAAAAACAAAAAAACTTCTAAAAAGAAGTTAAAAATATAAAAATAAAACTATTTACAAATATAACCAGCATCCTCTAATTCAGATTTAATTGAATCATACGATTTCTCATAATTAATAAGATTAACTTTTTCTTTAGAAATATCATCCATTTTATTAAAATTAATTTTAAGATTAAAATCAAAACCATCTACATTATCATGAATAGAATATGTAACACCTTTACTTTCACTAAGGTCTTTAAATTCATCTTCAATGTTTTCGATTAAAGAATCCTTAGAATCTAGATAAGACTCACCTAATACAACATCCATACTCATATCCAGATTACTAACATGATCATTTTTAAACTTAATATTTAAAACTTGGTGTATATTCATATCAGAACTATAATCTTTATCACTTGTACAACTCAAATTTTTAGAAGAACAACCTGTAATAAAAAATAAGCAACATAGAAAACTTAAAAAACAAAAATGTTTACTCATAAATACCTTCCCTTCAAATTATATATAAATATAATACCATTTTAAAATAAAATGTTCAACCTTTTTATTATTAAAGGTTTACGTAAAATAAAAGAATTAATTAATAAAAGTAGGATTTTTATAAAAAAAAGTGTATAATTTAAATAGAAACATTAGCATGGAGGGTAAGATGGAGTCAGAAACAATATTAGAACAAAAAATACTAGAACTATTATCAAAAGAAAAAAAGGCATTGAGCGTATACGAAATAGAAGAAAGTCTAAATCTAAACAAAGCAGAACTAACAGAATTAATGAAAACACTAAATCAACTAGAAAAAAAATTACAAATATATCTAACAAAGAAGAATAAATACATGTTGTTTACTAATAGCAACTTAAAATTAGGAAAATTATTAATGACAACAAAAGGTTTTGGATTTGTTGATATAGGAACAAATGAAGATATTTTTATACCTTCAGACTCAATAAACAAAGCAATCCATAATGATACAGTAGTAGTAGAAATCACATCAAAAGGTATGGAAAAACCAGAAGGTAGAATTGTAAAAATAGTAGATAGAAAATTAAATGATATGGTTGGAGAAGTATATTATAAACAAGGAAAACCATATATAGATTTAGATGATAAAAAAACAAAAATACAAGTAGCAATAGACCCTAAAAAAACAAAAGGAGCAATGCCAGGTCATAAAGTAATAGTAAAAATAACAAATAAAATGAATGATAATAACTACAAAGGAGAAATAATTAAAATCCTAGGACATAAAAATGATCCAGGAGTAGATATACTATCAATAACAGCTAAATATGAGATAAATGACGTATTCAGCGATGAAGTAATGGATCAAGCGGATAAACTTCCATCAGAAGTATTAGAAGAAGAAAAAACAAAAAGAATAGACCTAACTGGAGAAGAAATATTCACAATAGATGGAGACGATACAAAAGATATAGATGATGCAATATCATATAAAAGATTACCAAATGGAAATCATGAACTAGGAGTACATATAGCAGATGTAAGCCATTATGTGACAGAAGATAGCCCATTAGATAAAGAAGCATATGAAAGAGGAACAAGTGTATATTTAGCAGATAGAGTAATACCTATGCTTCCACATAAACTATCAAACGGGATATGTTCACTAAATCCAGGAGTAGAGAGGTTAGCACTTTCATGTGTTATGGAAATAGATAACGAAGGAAATATAATAAAATACAATATATTTGAAAGTATAATAAAATCAAGAAAGCAAATGACATATAAGAACGTAAATAAAATATTAGAAGAAAACATAATCCCAGATGGTTATGAACCATATGCAGAAACATTGATAAAAATGGGTGATCTCGCAAAAATATTACGAAAAAACAAGATAAATAGAGGGTATATAGACTTTGAAATAGACGAATCAAAAATTATAGTAGATGAAAAAGGAAAGGCAATTGACGTAAAGTTAAGAGAAAGAGGAACAGGAGAAAAACTAATAGAAGACTTTATGATTGCAGCAAATGAATCAGTAGCAACATATATACATAATATGGAATTACCATTTGTATACCGTATACACGGAGAACCAAGTGAAGACAAAATAAATAATTTCATCAAATTCGTATCAATATTAGGATATAAAATACAAGGAACAAGAAAAGAAATAACACCAAAAAGTATGCAACAAATGCTAGAACAATTAAAAGACAAAGACGAATATTCAATACTATCATCAATACTATTAAGAAGCATGCAAAAAGCAGTATATGATAAAAATAATATAGGACACTTCGGACTAGCAAGCAAATGCTATACTCACTTTACATCGCCAATAAGAAGATATCCAGACCTAATAGTACATCGTCTATTAAGAACATATATATTCATGAATAATATAAATGAAGAAACTGTTGATAAATATGATTATAAATTAAGAGATATAACAGCCCATTCATCAGAAAGAGAAAGAGCAGCTGTGGAGTGTGAAAGAGAAGTAGACGACATGAAAAAAGCAGAATATATGATGGATCATATAGGTGAAGAATATGATGGAATGATAAGCAGTGTAATGCCATTTGGAATGTTTGTCGAATTACAAAATCTTATAGAAGGACTAGTACATATAGATGACCTAGAAGGAGATAACTACACCTATAATGAAGAAACGTTTAGTCTAACTGGAAAAAAAGACAAACGAGGATATAGGTTAGGCGATAAAGTAAAAGTATTAGTAAAAGCCGCAAATAAAGAAAATAAAACCATAGATTTCACAATAAAAAAATAAGGTGATACCATGATAGAAATAAACAATAGAAAAGCAAAATATGACTATCAAATATTTGATACATATGAAGCGGGAATTGTATTAACAGGAACCGAAATAAAATCAATTAGACAAGGGAATTGCAACTTAAAAGATAGTTATGTGGTAATAAGGCAAAATGAAGCATATGTATTAAATATGCATATTAGCCATTACGAAGAAGGTAATATATTCAACCATGAAGAAACACGAACAAGAAAACTATTACTTCATAAAAAAGAAATAATAAAATTAAATGATAAAATTAAAATAAGTGGATATACATTAGTTCCACTAAAACTCTATTTTAAAAAAAATAAAGCAAAACTTGAAATAGCACTCGCAAAAGGTAAAAAAACATTTGACAAAAGGGAAACAATAAAACAAAGAGATGTTAATAGAGACATACAAAAAAGACTAAAAGGAAACTAGTAAAAAAAGAAAACTTTTAAAGTTAACTAAAAACACTAGTTTTTTTAGTGCAAAAAAAATGTTATAATAAAATAAGAAAGAGTGATAATATGAAACCAAGACACATAATAACACTATTAATAATTATAACCATAATAACAATATCAATAATATATAATACATTACCAAGATTACAATTAAATGGAAATCAAAATATAGTAATGTCATATAGAGAAGAATATGATGACCCAGGGGTAATAGTAAAAAATGCAACAGGAAACTATATGAGCAGAATAAAAGTAGATAGTAATTTAGACTCAAAAGTATTAGGGACATATTACATAGATTATTCATTAAAACTTGGTGGAAGGACATTAAAAACAAGAAGAAACATAAGAATAATAGATGATGTAAATCCCGTTATCAAATTAAAAGGTGATCAAATAATAGAATTATCAAAGAATAAACAATATGAAGACCCAGGATACATAGCATATGATGAATATGATGGAGACTTAACAGAAAAAGTAGAAGTAATAGGTAATATAGACGAGAAAAACTATGGAGAATATATATTAACATACAAAGTAAAAGATAAAAGCAATAATACAACAGAAGTAAATAGAATAATAAAAGTCGTAGATGAGACAGCTCCGAAAATAGAATGTAAAACAGAAGTATCAGAATTTAAAAAAGGAACAACAGAAATAATTGATTGTACTGCAATAGATAATTACGATGGAGATATAACAAAAAAAATAGAAATAAAAGGAGAATATGATATAAACACACCAGGAACATATAAAATAAAATATAAAGTAACAGACGATGCCGGAAACGAGACAGAAAAAGAACATACAATAATAATATATTAAAAAAAAGAGAAAATAAAATCTCTTAAAGAATTAAAATGGTCTATAAGGCCCGTAATAAGGACCATAATAAGGCCCGTAATAAGGCATAGGACCATAAGGTCTATTATACGGAGGCCTCCAAAAAGCAGGCGCAATTGCAGCACCAGTAACACCACCTAATAAAAATGGAAATGCAAATCCACCCAATAATCTATCATCACCCGCATAATTTTTTTGCCCATTAACACTGTAATTTGAAGGATAAATAGAACTATAATTAGCATACATATTACCCATAAGATTACCCCTTTCACAATATAATATGCCTAAATGTTTTTTGTGTGAAAAAAAGTCAAAAAAAGTCTGAGGAAACATATACTTAAACAGGTGATAATATGAAAAAACTTTTAAGTATGATTGGGTTAACTACAATTATCACAATAAGTTTTGTAATATCAGAAAAAACAATAACAGCAGTGAAAAATGTAGATGAATTAATGACAGAAATAAAGGAAAAAGAAAAGCAATATGAAATTATACCAATAGAAGCAGAAGAAACAGATGATACGATTATACCGGGACTTAATGGAAAAAAAATAAACATAGAAAAAACGTATGAAGAAATGAAAAAAATAGGTAGCTTTAACGAAAAATATATCAAATATAAAGAAGTAGAACCAAAAAACACATCAAAACAAAAATATGACAAATATATAATTAGTGGAAATCCACAAAAAAATACAGTGAGCATAATATTTATAGTATACAATAATGATAACATAGAAAAAATATTAGAAACATTAGAAAAAAACGATGTAAAAGCCACATTTTTCATAGACTTAAACTGGTTAGAAAAAAACAATCAATTAACATTAAAATTAATAAAAAAAGGACATACAATAGGTAGCATTAGCACAAACTTAGATTATGAACAAGTAGAATTTACATGGATGAATAATATAATAAAAAAACTTGGAAAACAAAAAATAAATTATTGCTATGCTAAAGAAAAAAATGAAAAAAATATAAAAGCATGTTCATTACAAAAAAACTACACAATAATACCAAATATAATAACAGATAATAACCCATTAAAACAAATTAAAAAGAATATAAAAAGTGGATCATTGATAGCAATGCCTGTAAATACAACGACAAATGAAGAATTAGATTTAATAATAAAATACATCAAAACAAAGAATTATAAGCTAGATAACTTACAAAATCATTTGTCAGAAAAAAATGATAATTAAAGATATATATGTATAGACTTTTATTTTTTTTTGTACTATAATATAACACAATTTCAAGGAGGCAAAATATGATAAAAACAAACTTACCAGTCATTTTATTAAAAGGAATAGTGTTGCTTCCGAATAACGATATAAGATTAGAATTTACAAACGAAGATAGTAAGAATATACTTGATGTATCAGAATTATTTCATGAAAATAAAATATTAGTAGTAAGCACATTAGAAGCACTAGATAAACCAGAAATAAGCAAACTACCAAAAATAGGAGTAATATCCAAAATATCTCACAAAATGGAATTACCAAACGGTAAAACAAGAGTAATAATAACAGGAGAAAAAAGAGCACAAATACATGAATATCTTAATTTAAATAATAATATTGAAGTATTAGAATCAATAGTATCAAATGTAGAACAAGAAAAAATAGAAACACAAGAAGAAACAACAATAATAAGAAAACTATATAAAGAAGTAGAAGAATGTGTAAAAACAATTCCAAATATGTCAAATAGCGTTATGTCATTAATAATTAACTCAACAGACCTAACAAAAATGACAGATATAATTGAACCATTTTTACCAATTGATAACAAAAGATTAAATCAATATTTATTAGAAACAAAAGCATCAAATAGAGCAAAAATGATTCTAGAAGACTTATATAAAGAAAAAGAACTATATGAGATAGATAAAAAAATAGACGCAGAAATAAAACAAACACTAGATGAAAATCAAAAAGAATTTATTCTACGAGAAAAAATAAAAGTAATAAAACAAGAATTAGGTGAAACAAACTTTAAAGATGACGAAATAGAAGAACTAAAAGAAAAAATAAAAGAACTAGACGCACCTAAACACATAAAAGAAAGACTGAAAAAAGAATTAAATAAATATGAAAACTTAACAAATATGTCTCCCGAAACAAACATAGTAAAAAACTACATTGACTGGTTATTAGAACTTCCATGGAAAAAAGAAACAAAAGATAATGAAGATTTAAAAGAAGTAAGAAAAATACTAGATGAATCACATTATGGATTAGAAAATGTAAAAACAAGAATAATAGAATTCCTAGCAGTAAGGCAAATGACACAAGAACTAAGAGGACCAATTATATGCTTAGTAGGTCCACCTGGAGTAGGAAAAACATCATTAGCGTTCGGTGTCGCAAAAGCAATAAACAGAAAATTTGTAAAAATGTCAGTTGGAGGAGTAAATGACGAAGCAGAAATAATTGGACATAGAAAAACATACATAGGCTCAAGCCCTGGAAAAATCATATCATCAATGAAGAAAGCAGGAAGTATAAACCCGGTATTCCTAGTAGATGAAATAGATAAAATGACAAAAGATATAAAAGGAGATCCAGCAAGTGCATTATTAGACGTCTTTGACCCAGAACAAAATACATTTTTCACAGACAATTACATAGAAGAAGAATATGATTTATCAAAAGTAATGTTCATAACAACTGCAAATTATGTAGAACAAATACCAGAAGCATTAAGAGATAGACTAGAAATAGTTAAGCTAAGTGGTTACACAGAATATGAAAAATTAGATATATGTAAAAAACATTTAATTCCAAAAATATCAAAAGAACATGGAATAGAAGAAAACCTAATAAAATTTGAAGACAAAGCATTACTAAAAATAATTAGAAATTATACAAAAGAAGCCGGAGTCAGAGAACTAGAAAGAAAAATATCAACAATAATAAGAAAAATAGTGACATCAATAGTAATGAAAGAACTAGAAAAGAAAACAATAAAAATAAAAGAAGAAAATTTAAAAGAATACTTAGGAAACGAAAAATATCACTACATATATCAAGATAGAGATGGACAAGTAGGCGTAGTAAATGGACTTGCATACACAAATTATGGTGGAGACGTCCTACCAATAGAAGTAAACTTTTACAAAGGAAAAGGCGAACTAGTACTAACAGGATCACTAGGTGAAGTAATGCAAGAAAGCGCGAAGATAGCCTTCAGTTATATAAAATCCAACTGTAAAAAATTTAAAATAGACTATGATAACATAATAGAAAAAGACATACACATACATGTGCCAGAAGGAGCAATACCTAAAGATGGTCCAAGTGCAGGAGTAGCATTAACAACAGCATTAATAAGTGCTTTGCTAGAAAAAAAAGTATCAAATAATATAGCAATGACAGGAGAAATAACACTTAGAGGTAACGTATTAGCAATTGGTGGTTTAAAAGAAAAAAGTACTGGAGCATGTAGAAACAATATAAAAAAAATAATAATACCATACGATAATATAGCAGATATAGATGAAATACCAGAAGAAATAAAAAACAATTTAGAATATATACCAGTAAAAAATTATGAAGAAATATTTAAATTAGTATTCGAGGTGTAAAATGGGATATTATTCACAAATAAAATATATAGAAAGTATAATGTTTTCAAGTGATATAGAAGAAAAATTAGAAACAACCATACTTGATATAAACTTTTTAATATACTTGGAAAGATATCTTAACTTAAACAAAAGCGAACACTTCATGGATGAACAGATGAAAGAAAGAATATATTACATAATAAAAAGAATAAGAGAATCATTAAAAGATAGAAAACTTACAGAAAAAGAAACTGAACTAATAAACACAATAATAAGAAAAACAAACGCTACACAAAGAGAAAATGCATTAAATTTTTACTGCACACAAGCAATAAATAGATCGCATAATATGGACAAAACATCAATAAATGAAATATGGGATAACTTTTTATATATGTTAGATGAAATACGTGAATCAATAAGTTATGACTATGAAGTATTATGTTATTTAAACAAAGCAACAGAAGACACAACAATAATTGAAAAATACAAAGGAGATCCATGGTTTCTATGCAGTATAAAAGGAATGTATGCAGAATGTAGTGAAATATTTGAAAATGGAGAAATAAAAGAAAATCTAAAACAAGTATTAGATGAAAATGAAAAAGTATTTACAAAACAAATGTTAAAAAATAGTAATTCAGAAATAAGAAAAAAAATAATAGAAAGATAGAATAATCTATCTTTTTTTTAATAATATTAATTAGGAGGATTACAATGAAAAAAATAATACCATTTAAAAAAGAAATGTCTTTTAAGACAAACGTAAGTGAAATAACAAGCATTTCACTAGAAAATACACTTAATAATAAAGAACAAACAATTCAAGGAAATTTAATAATCAATGGGACATATAAAATAACAGATACAAGTACACAAGTAGAAGAATTTGAATTCATAATACCAATAAACGTAGAAATAGATAATAAATATATAACAGAAAGTATGACAATTGATATAAATGATTTTTATTATGAAATAATAAATAATAATGCCTTAGAAGTAAATATAGAAATATTGTTAGATAATATATTAGAAAAACCAATAGAAGCAGCAGAAGAAAAAATTATTGAAGATATAGAATATAAAAAAATAGAATCACAAGAAAAAGATAGATGCATAGAAAGTGAATATGAAGAAAAAGAAGAAATAAAAACATATAATACACCACACCCAGAAGAAAATAAAAATAGTGAAATTGATATATTTAATAACTTTA
This sequence comes from uncultured Caryophanales bacterium, assembly GCA_947168965.1. Lineage (GTDB taxonomy): Bacteria > Bacillota_I > Bacilli_A > RF39 > UBA660 > UBA3631. The sequence goes on along the minus strand of CAMVNW010000020.1, from coordinate 8,754 downwards.
TAGATGAATCAGAAGAATATAGTACATATTTCATATATATAGTAAGAGAAGGGGACTCAATAGATACAATCTTAACAAAATATAACATTACAAGAGAAAAACTGGAAGAATATAACGATTTAAGCGAAATAAAAATAGGAGACAAAATAATTATTTCAGCATAATGCAAGAAATAAATGAACTGTTAAAAAAATATAGTATAAAGCCCAAAAAATATACTAAAATAAAAAAAGCAACATTAATAGAAACAGAAACAGGAAAATACATAATAAAAGAAAAAGCAAAGAATAACATAGATATATTAAAATATTTAGAAACAAGAAATTTCAACTATATGCCACAAAAATTAACAAATAATATAGATAATTATGAAATAACAGAATATATAGAATCATACAACATACCAACAGAACAAAAAATAATAGACCTAATAGAATTAGTAAGCCTTCTTCACAACAAAACAACACATTACATAGAAGTAACAGAAGACGATTACAAAGAAATATATGAAGACATAAATAATAATATAGAACATCTATATGGATACTATAATGACTTAATTACAATAATAGAAAGCAAAGTATACATGAGTCCATGTGAATACTTAATTGCAAGAAATATATCAAAAATATATGAAACACTAAGTTTTACAAAAAGAGAATTGGAAAATTGGTATAATATAGTAAAAAAAAAGAAGAAAAAAAGACATGTTGTATTACATAATAATCTAGAACTAGATCATTTTATAGAAAATAATAAAAAATATCTAATAAGTTGGGATAAAGCAAAAATAGGAATACCAGTATTTGATTTATATAAATTATATATAAAATATAATCTTGATTTTGATTTCAATGAAATATTAAAAATATATGAAAAAAATTATCCATTAACTGAAGACGAAAGAATACTTTTTTTCATACTTATACTATTACCAAAAAAAATAGAATTAGAAAAAAGCGAATACGAAAATACAAAAGAAGCAGGAAAAATAATAGACACAATATACAAAACAGAAATGTTTATCTCACCATATTATTCTAAAGAAAGAAACGAAAACAATTCCCATAAAAAGAATAATTAAAAAAATATTAAATCTAGTTAAAATGAAAAAAGTAAGTAACAATTGATAAAACAATAAAATAGAAAATGAAAAAAAAGCCACCCACCATTTACCTCTACCAAACCACCAATGTTTATTCATAAAATCACCTATATTAAGATATACAAAAAATAATAAAATGAATAGGCATAGTAACTAATTGACATTTATTAATTATATGTTATAATTTAGTTATGGGGCTGTTTAGGTTTCGACAGGGGCAAATTTGATTAAATGGCAAGTCGGTGTGAACCGTTATATCTAAACAAAAATAACTGGAAATAAAATTAAAAGCGCATTTGCTTCAATGTTCAAAGGTAACGTTGTAGCCTACGCTTAATTAGAAATTAAGAAATGCAACTTTCTTTTTAACTTCTCCCATGAGTTATTAAGAAGGTTCGATTTAATGGGATATACTAGTATCTAGCTTAGAGATACTAAAGAATTTTATAAGCTTACTATAATATGGGTTGTTAGTTACTAACACATTATAGGAAATCAAATAACTAACTAAGCTTGTAGAAGTTTAATTGAAGATGTCTTTGGACAGGAGTTCAATTCTCCTCAGCTCCACCATAAGAATAATAACTTGAAGAATTATTAAGTTTCAAGAGTAAATATATAATCAATTCTAACTCAGAATTGATTCTTTTATTTTTATACAAACTTTGATATAATAAGTATGAAAAATAAACTCTAGGAAAAATCCTGTTTTTTTTATCAGAATTAAAATAAACAATTAAAAATATATAATGTTTTGCAAATATATATATTACAATATAGAAAGGTAAGAAAATATGAAAAAAATTACAATTATTAGTTTAATATTACTTTACATATTTATACCTATTACAAAAATAAAGGCTATAGAAATTGATTCAGAATATGCAGTACTTTATAATCTAAACGATGACGAAATAATATATGAAAAAAACGCATATGAAAAAATAAAAGTAGCAAGTCTAACAAAAATAATGACAACAATAATAGCACTAGAACACATAGAAAATATAAAAGAAGAAATACAAATGCCAGAAAGTGCATTTAACGATCTAGACGGATATGTAGTATCAGGAATAAAGCCAAATGAAACAATAACATATGAAGACCTATTATATGGAATAATGCTTCCAAGTGCTGGAGATTGCGCAAATGCAATTGCAATTAAAGTATCAGGAAACATAGATAAATATGTAGATTTAATGAATGAAAAGGCAAAAGAATTAAATATGAATAATACACACTTTTCAAATCCAGTAGGAATGGATGATGATAATTATTCAAGCGTATATGATATTGCAATATTATTAAAATATGCATTAAAAAATGAAGAATTTAAAAAAATTTTTACAACAAAAGAATATACAACAACAAATAATATAAAACTAGAAAGTACTATAATCGAAAAATCAGCGCCATACAGCATAAACGTGTCAAATATACTAGGATCAAAAACAGGATTTACAGATGATGCTGGAAACTGTTTGGCATCAATATCAAAAATAAACAAAGTAAACTATCTACTAGTAACAGCAAAAGCAGATACAAATAAACCTAACCACATAATAGATGCATTAAACGTATATGATTATTATTCAAATAATTATAGCTATAAAAAAATATTAGAATATAACAAATTTATAAAAACATTAAAAATTAAAAATGGTATTAGAAAAGAATACAACTTATATGTAGATTCAGATAAATATATGTATTTAAAAAACGATATAGATATAGAAAATTTAACATATGAATATGATGGAATAGAAGAAATAGATAGCAAAACAGAAAAAATAGGAACACTAACTGTAAAAAATAAAGATGAAGTACTATATACATATGACATAGTATTAAATGAAAAGCTAGAATTTTATAATCCAAAAATATATATTTGTTCACTAGCAGCAGTCATAATCATAATGATAATAATAGTAATAAAAAAAGCAAAAAGAAAATAGAAGATTATCTTCTATTTTTAGTTTTATTAAAAAAATTAGGAAAATTAACTTTAAAAAAATGAAGTATATATCCAATACAAAAAGTCGGAATGGGACTGTTAAATCTATAAAAAAATAAAATAAATTTAAACTTAAAACTATCAGAACTATAAAGAGATAAATATTTACTTGTTTCATTATGATGTATAATCTTTTCAGTTTCACGAATCTTATCAGAAATATTAAGATTATTTTTCCTGTGTACATTTTCCAAACAACCTACAGTTCTTTCAATAAATCTCTTAGAAACAAAAGATATATAAGAGTCATAATCAACACCGTAAGAATTAAAAAAATTAATAAAGATTTTGTTTTCGTTAATCCTCAAATCAAACAAATTAGGTATATATTTAGTTGTAATAGAATTCGAAACCTCTCTAACATAATGATATAAGCATAATTCGGAATTATATATTTTTTTAGAATTTTCTAAATATAATTGATTAAAAATAATATCTTCTCCAAAATTAATATTTGGAAATAATATATTATTATTAATTATAATATCCTTTTTAAATAACTTATTCCACACATTATATAAAAGGTGCTTATCATATAAAGAAACAATATCTTTTCTAAACTCGCCTCGCGATGAATATAATTTTTCATCAAAAAAAATTTTATCATAGGAATGTGAATTATATGTCTCGGAAAAAAAACCACAAATTATTAAATCTGGATTAAAAGATTTAATAATATCAACAAATTTTTCAAGAGTATTAGGCTCAATATAATCATCAGAATCAACAAAATATAAATAGTCGCCACTAGAAGAATTAATGCCATAATTTCGTGCTGAAGAAACACCACCGTTTTTTTTATTTATTAGTCTAATTCTATCATCGTTATAACTATTAATGACACTTAAACTATCATCAGTAGAACCATCATTAATTAATAATAACTCAAAATTTTTATATGTTTGATTTAAAATACTATCAATATTTTTTTTTATATACTTTTGAGAATTATAAATAGGAATAATAATAGATATAAAAGGCTTCATGAAACACCTATCCTCTTAAACACAAAAATAATAGTAAGAAAGAATATTTTTATATCAAAAAATAAACTCATATGCTCAACATAATATAATTCACACTTAACCCTTCCATTATATGAAAGATTGTTTCGTCCATTAATTACCCAAAATCCAGTTAAACCAGGTTTAACACTTAAAATTTTATCTTTATTTTTTTTATACATTTTAAGTTCATTAGATAAAACAGGTCTCGGACCAATAACAGACATATTACCTAAAAAAACATTTATAAATTGAGGCATCTCGTCAATTGATAAAATTCTCAAAAATTTACCGACTTTAGTTAATCTTGGATCATTTTTGATTTTATATGTATGTTCATACTCATATTTAATTTTTTTATCCTTTAATAAATCATTAAGCACTTCTTCAGCATTAATAACCATAGTTCTAAATTTAATTAAATTAAAAATTTTTCCATCCTTTCCAACCCTTTTTTGGACGAAAAAAATAGAATTAAAATCTCCTGAAAAAATATATAAAAATTTAACAATTAGCGTAACAGGAAACAATAAAACTATTCCAAATAAACTAATTAAAATATCTAATATTCGTTTAATAATAAAATACATAAAATCCAACTCTCTAATTTCTATATAAAATTATATCAATAACTAAAATAAAAATAAATATAAAATCAAAAATATTTACTTAAATACCTATTTATTGCTATAATAAATGTAATTAAGGAAGATGAAAAATGAATTATGATTTAACAGTAATTATACCAACATACAATAATGAAAAATATATAGAAAAATGTATAGACAGTGTACTTAACAATAAAATAAAAATAGAAATAATTGTAATAGACGATGGAAGTACCGACAAGACAGGAGTAATACTAGACAAGTATAAAAAAAGAATCAAGGTAATAAAATCAGAAAATAACGAAGGGGTAAGTAAGGCACGAAATAAAGGATTACAAAAAATACATGGAGAATACTTTACATTTGTAGATGGTGATGATTTTGTAGAACCAAAGATATATGATGTTCTAATCGAAACAGCAAAAAAAAATAATTTAGATATGTGTGGATGTTGTTACTATAAAAAATCAAATAAGACAATAAAGTCAAAATATAAATATGACGAGGTAATTTTAGACAATAACGAAGTAACAAAAAGAATACTTGAAGATAAAATATCAATGGTAGTTTGGGATAAAATATATAAAACAGAAACATATAAAGAAGTATATTTCAATGAAAAACTAGAAATAAATGAAGACTATGATTATACAATTAAATGTATTGAAAAAACAAATAGAGCACTATTTATAAACAAATATTTATACAATTATAGAATAAATAGTGAATCTTTAACAAATAATTACACATGTGAACAAATAAAAGAAAATGATTACATGAAGTATATAAATAATTCACTAAAAGAGTTTCAAGAGTTTAATATGTTTAAAAATAATGAAAATATGAAAAAATTACACTTATATTCACAATGTACAGATAAAAAAAATAGATACAAATACCTTAAAGAAAATATAAATAAAAATGAATTAAAAGAGTTATTAAAATCCAAAATAGGAAAATCAACAAAAATAGAAATAATAATATATTTAATAAGCATAAGAATGCATTTAATGTTATTTCCTATTTATAAAATAATAAAAAATAAAATAAGAAATAAAAAAAATGAATTAATAAATGAATTTGAAAAAATAACATTGTGTGGAAAAAAAGACTTTTGTGAACAATTAGCATTTGTATTAGATTTAAAAGATTACACTATAATTGAAGAACCAGAAAAATATAATTATAATTCAAAACTCATAATGTGCATGAAAAGTAGTAATCGAAATAATACAAAAAACATAATCAAAATGAAATCAATATATAAACTTATGAATAAGAATTATTTAAAAAACATTTCAATATATGAAAAAAAAGATTTGTTTAACAAATATAACATTATAATTATACTAAATCATATAAGACCAATGATTAAAAATAAAAAAATAATAGACAAGATACCTGTAAACTTTTTAAAACCATCAGAAATGTTTATAAAAGCAGTAAATAGTAAGCCTAAAAGAATAAAGTGTGAAAATATCGAAAAGGAATGTAATATCGATTGCAATGGATATATATGGGGATGCTGCCCAACATGGGTAAGAATACCATTTGGAAACATAAAAAACAATAATGACCCATATAACAACATGCTATCGAGAATAATAAAATTATCTTCTATTAATAAAACATATTGTTTTTGCAATATAAAAAAATGTAAGTATAACCATAGTTATAGTAATGAAACAATAGAACGAATAGAAAAAACTAAAACAATACCACAAAAAATTACAATATCAATAGATAATGCATGTAATTTAAAATGCCCAAGTTGTAGAAAATGTTTTTTTAACAAAACTACAGACAAAACAAAACAAATAGCAAAGAAATTAATTGAGACAAACTGGTTAGATAAATGTGATGAAATTATAATGGCAGGGCAAGGAGAAATATTTTTTAGTAAAACATATAAACAACTATTAACAACAAATATAAAAAGAAATAAAATTCAATTATTAACAAATGGTACACTATTTAACAAAAAGAATTGGGAAGAAATAAAAAATTTATATAAAGAAATTAAAGTATATATTTCCATCGATGCTGCTACAAGTGAAACATATAAGAAATTAAGATGTGGAAATTTCAATTACTTGATGAAAAATTTAGAAATGCTATCCAAACTAAGGGAAGAAAATAAAATAAAAAGGATAGAATATAATTTTGTTGTTCAAGAAGAAAATTATAATGAAATGGAACAATTTATAAAACTTGCAAAAAAATTAAACGTTGATCAAATAAATTTTACAAAATTAAATAATTGGGGGACATATACAAAAAAAGAATATATAGATAAAAGTATGATAATAAATAATGAATATCTAAAATATGATTTATATATGACTTTTAAAAAACCAATATTCAAAGAAAACATAGTAAATATAGAACAATTTAAATACTATATAAAAAACTCTAATAAATATTATAAAAAATAGGAGAAAAAATGAAATATACAATAATAATAACAGTTTATAATAAAGAAAAATATATTAGAAGAGCTATAGAGAGCGCCATTAACCAAACATATAATAATTATCAAATTATTATTGTTAATGATGGTTCTACTGATAATAGTGAAAAAATAATAAATGAATATATTGATAATAAAAAAATTATATATTATAAAAAGAATAATACAGGTGTATCTGATACAAGAAACTATGCAATAAAAAAAGTGGATACAGAATATTTTTTGTTTTTAGACGCGGATGATTATTTATCAACAAGCCTACTAGAAGAAGTTGACAAATATAAAAACTATGACGTTCTAAGTTTTAATGCATTAAATCTAAATGCTAATCAAGAAATGATAAAAAAAATGATTAAACCAATCCATAATGGAACAGGAAAAGAATTCTTTTATAAATTAGTGAAACAAAAAAGTATTTTTACTATTCCGTGGGGTTATATATATAATACAAAGTTTTTTAAAAAGAATAATTATAAATATCCAAAAGGGAAAATATTAGAAGACTTCTATTTAACACCATTTATTATTATTGATTCAAAAAAAATAATATCAATTGATTATGTTGGTTATTATTATATAACAGATCAAAATGGTATAATGAGCAGTGATGTAGAATTTATAAAAAATACATATTTAGAACACTATGAAATAATGAAAAAAAAGGTGTCAAAGTATGATAATCATATTAAAAAAGTTTTCATTTCTTTTTTGTCAGGAATTATAATATGGTACGGTAGTTTTTTAAATGGTGACTCAAAAAAAGAATATGTTAAAATGATAAAGAAAAGGAAACTAATTGACTTACTAGATAAACCATTATTTTTTAAATTAATTATGAAACTATTATTTTATACTAATACGTATTACCCAGTTCGAAAAATAATTAAGGGAGGAAAATAACATGCTTGATAGTGAATATTATTTATATGGTTCAAACAATGAATGTGAATCATTAGCCTTTGTATTAAATTTAAAAAAATACAAGATACTAAATAAAATAAATGATTATAATAGAAAACACAAATTAATAGTTTGTTGTGATTTTAAAAAGGTGAAAAAAGAAATAAAAAATCAAAAACTAAAACATAAGAAAGATTATTTAAAATTAAAAGATATATATAATATTTTGAATAGGGATAATAAAACTAAATTGTCAAAGACAAATATAAAATATTTTTTTAACAAAAGAAATATAGCAATTTTATTAAATAATATTAGACCTAAAACAAATAATATAAAACTAATTAATAAAATACCTATTGTATTTTTAAAAAATTCCGAAATGTTTATAAAAACAATGAATAGTAAACAAAAAAACATTGAATGTACAAGTCTAGAAACAAAATGTTTTACAGATTTTAATGGATTTGTATGGGGATGCTGTCCTAGTTGGATAAAGATTCCTTTTGGAAGTTTAATATTTGATAAAGAAATATATAATTCATATAAATCAAATATAATAAAATTATCTTCATTAAATAGAACATATTGTTTCTGTGATTTTAATAAATGTAAATTTGGACATCCAAAAACTGACAGTAAGAAAACTAAAA
>CAMVNW010000019.1 GCA_947168965.1 uncultured Caryophanales bacterium | reverse complement strand
GTTTTAAATATTATAAATGGTTTTAAATGCGGTTTAAAATGTGAGGAGTTTTGTCGTCATTGTAATTTTTTTGAATCATGAAAAAAGAAGACTTAGTCTTCTTTTAATATTTCGTTCATTTCTTTTTGTGTTATATATTTATATTTTACCATTGATTCTAATACTTGTTTTTGCCTTTTTAGCGCTAAATCTTGATGTTCTGTTAATGAATATGCTGATGGGGCATTTGGTAATCCTGCTAAGATTGTTGCTTCTTTGAATGTTAGTTCACTTGGGTATTTATCAAAGTATCCAAGTGATGCATCTCCTATGCCATAATATCCATTTCCATAATATATTGTATTTAGATAAAGTTCTAATATTTCTTCTTTTTTTAGATTTTCTTCTAAATATGATACTATAAATATTTCAGCAAATTTTCTTGAAAATGTTTTTTCTTGAGAAAAATACATATTTTTTGCTAATTGTTGTGTTATTGAACTTCCACCTGTAACTAGCTCTTTTTGTTTTATATTTGTGAATAATGCTTTTGTTGTTGATATTAAATCGATTCCTTTATGGTTATAAAATCTGTGATCTTCTACAGCTATAACTGCGTTTATTAAATTCTCTGGGATTTCATCAAGTGTTGTATAATTATCTATATTTTTTATTTCTTCTATCTTTTCTTTTATTGGTGTTTTTGTTATTGCTTCTTTATACATTTTATATCCATTAAAGCCTATTACTGTAATTACTATTAGAATTATTAAAAAGATAAATGAAAATAATTTTTTTATTGCTTTCATAATACCTCCAACTTTATTATAAACTATTTTAATTTTTTTATCAACTTTCTTTATTTTTTTTAATTTATGTTATATAATGTTTGTGGAGGGATAGTATGGCAAAGAGTGGAAATAAAAAAGTTGCTGGAGCTGCTAAAAAACATTTAGATGGTTTTAGAGATTTTATTGCTAAAGGTAATGTAATTGATTTAGCTGTCGGTGTTATTATTGGTAGTGCTTTCGGTAAAATCGTATCTTCAATTGTTGATGATATTTTAATGCCTTTAATTGGTATTTTATTAGGTGGAATTGATTTCACATCTTTATCTGTTACAATTGGTGATGCAGTTATTACTTACGGTAACTTCATTCAAAATGTTATTGATTTCTTAATTATTGCTTTATGTGTTTATGTTATGATTAGTGTTATTAACAAAATTACAAGTAAAGTTAAGAAAGAAGAAGAGAAGAAAGAAGAAGCTAAAAAATCTGACGAAGTTGCTCTTTTAGAAGAAATCAGAGATTTATTAAAGAAAAACAAGTAATTGTACAAGCATGATTGCTTGTTTTTTTTATAAAAAAAAATAAGTTTTAAACTTATTATCTTAAAAAAAGTGTTATTACAGTTGAAAAAAGCATTACGAAAAGCATAAGGTATACCATAAATTTTTGTAGTTTTTTATTCATCACTTTTCACCTCTTTATAATTATAATATATTTTTCTCTTATTTGGAATATTTATTTGTTTTTTTAATAATATTAATTAGGTGATAATATGGACAAGTTAAAAAAATTTCTTTGCGTTAATCAAAAGGTTTTTGTTTTTTTAATTGGGTTAATGATTGTTGCTGTTTTATTTGGCAGTAGTTTACCATTATTTTTAAATGGTAGTGATAAATCTTTAGTTACTGAGTATTTAGCTAATTTTGTAAATCAAGTTAAGGATGGCGTTGATTTTATTTTTTTATTAAAAAATGGTTTGATTGGTAATTTTTCTTTTTTAATTTTTATATGGCTTCTAGGTATTAGTGTTATTGGTATTCCTATTGTTTTATTTTTGTTTTTTTCTAAATGTTTTGTTTTTGGATTTTCGATTTCATCAATTATTATTAATTATGGGTTTAAGGGACTTTTATTTAGTCTTGGATATATATTTCCTCATCTTGTTATAAATATTTTTATATATGGTTTATTAGCAAGTTATAGTTTAATTTTTTCTATTAAGCTTATAGGATTAATTTTGAAAAAGTATGATTTTAATATAAGGGTTTCTTTTAATAAATATTTTAAAGTGTTCTTGTTATGTTCATGTATATTATTAATTAGTGTTATATATGAGAGTTTTATTAATCCTTATGTTTTAAAATTTATATTTAATTTACTAGGTTTATAATTTACTTAATGTATGTTTGGTGTTATAATGATATCGGTGATTTTATGAAAGTTGTTGTAGGTATGTCAGGTGGAGTAGATAGTAGTGTTGCTGCTATTCTTTTGAAGAAACAAGGTTATGATGTTATTGGTTTATTTATGAGAAATTGGGATGCTATGGTTAATAACGATGTAAATGGTAATCCTACTCTTAATAATAATATTTGCCCTCAAGAACAAGATTATAATGATGCTCTTGCGGTTTGTGAAAAAATTGGTATTCCTTTGCATCGTGTTGATTTTGTTAAGGAATATTGGGATTATGTTTTTACTTATTTTTTAGATGAATTAAAAAAAGGACGTACTCCTAATCCTGATATAATGTGTAATAAGTATATTAAATTTGATATGTTTGCTAAGAAGGCTCTTGAGTTGGGTGCTGATTATATTGCTACTGGACATTATGCGAGAATTAAGGATGGTAAATTATTACGTGGAGTTGATGCTAATAAGGATCAAACTTATTTCTTATCTCAAGTAAGTCGTAAACAACTTTCTAATATATTGTTTCCTGTTGGGGATTTAGAGAAAACTAAGGTTCGTGAAATTGCCAAAGAATATGGTTTAATTACTGCTACTAAGAAGGATTCTACTGGTATTTGTTTTATAGGTGAACGTAATTTTAAGCAATTTTTAAGTAATTATTTACCTAATACTCCAGGTGATGTTATTAATATTGAAAACATGGAAAAGGTTGGTACTCATGTTGGTTTGATGTATTATACTATTGGACAAAGAAGAGGATTAAATATAGGCGGTAATGAGTCTCGTATGTTTGTTGTTGGTAAGGATTTAAATAAAAATATTTTATATGTTGCTTTATCTAATACTGATTATTTAATTAGTGATAGTGCGGTTATTGACACTATAAATTGGATTAGCGATGTTAAACCTTCGACTTGTACTGTAAAGTTTAGATACCGTCAAGTAGATAATCAGGTTGAGGTTGAATATGTAAATGACAATGAGATTATTGTACATTATCCACAAGGTGTAAAGTCTGTTACGCCTGGTCAAGCTTGTGTATTTTACTTAGGTGATGAATGCCTTGGTGGAGGTATTATTAAAGAAGTAAGAAAAAACAATAAAAAGTTATGGTATTTATAATAATACTTGACATTTTTGTGTAAAGTGGTAAAATTATAGTAGGAGGTTTTATCATGATGGACAAGTTAAATGATATATTACGTGAGGCTGGTATTTCTAAAGTAAAACTATCTAAGTATTTGGGTGTTTCACGTCAAATGATTTATAATTATTTAGAAGTTGAAGATATAAATAAATGGCCAAAAGATAAAAAAGTAATGCTATTAAATTTATTAGGTATAAAAAATGCTGAAGAAATTCATAAGATTAAGGTTGATACAGATTATATTTCTGAGTTGGATGCTAGACTAAATTCTATAATACTTGTTAAGAATGGTGTTAGCAAGGAAGAAAAAAATTCTGTTTATGAAGGTTTAGGTAAAAGACAAAAGGAATTATTGAAAAATATAATTGATGTTGTTAAGGAAAATTTAGAAGATCCTAAAAATGATGTTGGATATAATTCTATGAATTATCTTTACAATTTTTTACAAGCAATGAATACTTCTCCTGAACTTAAATATATGTTAGCATATGTATCTAAGGAAACATGTTTTGAAGAGCCTTCAAGATTTGTATTTGACGATGATGAACAGTTTATTTTTGAAAGTATTATGTTTACTGCTATGACACTTTACAATAATGGTGGTACTTCTAAAACTAAGTTAGCTGAGGCACATAATAGATTTGTTAAAAAAATTGAACGTAAAAAGGAAGAAAAATTAGGCCGTACTATGGAACTTACTCGTATTAGATTACAAGCAATGCAAGAGTTAGGATATGCTGAAGTAAACGAGGATAATGTTGCTGAAATAAGTGCAAAAATGGCTGAAATAGAAACAAGAAAAGTTGGTATTTAGAGTAGGGGAAAAGTTAATTTTCTTCTTTTCTTTTTTTAATTTTTGTGATAATATATTTTTATTCTTTTTGGGGTGATTTTATGGAAAAAACAGATACATATGGAAATATTTATAAGACTAAATATGTTAAGAAAAATATTCCTAGTTATTATGAATTAACAAAGAAAATTTCTCGATATAATAATATTTTAAATGATGAGACATTTAATTATTTGGAAAAATTGTTACATTTAGAAAAAAGTGTTCTTTATAATGATAATTTTTCATTTAATGAATTGTCAGAATTAGATGTCTTTAATAGTTTAGTATTATATAATATATATAATAATCTTTTGAAATATTTTGATTTATCTTGTAAAGAATATAAGTTATTTGGTAATGATTATAATTATTTAGGAATAAATATGTTTTCAAATGAAATTGTAAGATTAAATTATAATGATGATGTTCCAATTGTTAATTTTTATAAAGGTGAAAAAGTTAAAAATTTTGATGATAGAAAAAAAGATATATTGGAATTAATTGAAAAATACTATTCGTTATTAAATATAGAATATATAAATAAGCAAAAATATTATAGTAAATATTATTTTATTAAATCTTCTACTCAACTTTCTTACATTGAATATAGAATTGAATTTTTCCTTTCTAATATTGAACGTTTGAATCGTATAACTGATGATCAAATTAAAAAAGATGTTGAGTTAGATAATATTATTTCTGAACAGAAGAGTAGGCTTTTAGATTCTTTTTTAGAAGATAATAATTTAAAATTTAATGATTTTAATAATGCAAAACTTATAGAAGAAATACCTCGACCATATATAAGCCATAATTATTGTTTTATGGATAAGTATTCTGAAGAAGATAATGTATGTAATGCTTTAGAGAAGGATTATGGTTTTGCGAAAATATTGATAAAGTAGGGGAAGTGACTATTAAGCTCCCCTATTTTATTTTTTTAAATATGTCTATTGTTGTATAGTTTATATGTTTTTTTATTTTTTAATTGATTATGTGTTAATGAATAATGTATAATTTAATTGTAATAATATATAAATATGTTATTAAGTGAAATTTATAAGATTTAATTTAGTAAATTATATATGATTTATAAATTAAATTTATTAGAATTTGAATTTGATTTTTAATTTTAAATTTGTTTTTAATTTTAAATATTTTAATCATAATAATATTATGGATTATTTATTTTTAATTATTTAATTAAATTAATAATTTATTTAAATGTACAATTAATCATGGTTTTATTTAAATTTATAAAATGTGTATAATGTATATTATGTTAACTTCTGTATTTTGAAAAAATATGGTATTTATGTTTTATATTACCAACTATATTTTTATTTATCTTGTTAATAATATTAATGGGTGATAAAAATGAGTAAGAAAAGTAAACAAATGAATAAAACAAACGCTACTAGCAAGACTAATGCACGTGCTAACGCTAATGCTAATAGTAATGCTAATAACGTAAATAATTCAAATGGTTATAATTCATGCAGTAATAACTCAAATTATAACGCTAGATAGTTTTATGACCTATAGAGGAATTCTTTTCCTCTATTTTTTATTTAAATATAAAATGATTTATTGTCATAAATAATATTCCAATTATAAAGTATATTATTGTTTTTGATTTTTTTTTATATTTTAATGATGTAGGTAATAGTTCATAAAATGATATTTGAATCATTATTCCTGCAACTATAGACATTAATATACCCATTATATTATTATTAATTATTTTACTTAAAAATAGGTGTGCTAAAAGGGCTCCTAGTGGTTCTGATAGAGCAGAGGCGAGGGTATAAATAAAAGCTTTCCCCCTACTCTTTGTTCCATAATATAAAGGCACTGCTATACTTATTCCTTCTGGAATATTATGAAGTGCAATTGCAATTGTTAATGATAGTCCTAGTTTAAAATTAAATTCACTTGATAGGTATGTTGCTATTCCTTCAGGAATATTGTGTAGTATTATTGCTATCATTGATATTATACCTACTTTATATAACTCCCCTTCTCTATTTTTATTTATATATTTATCTATTGTCATTGATAGAATTATTCCTATTACTATGAATATTAATGTTATTAGTATTGTAGGGAATATTTTAAATGTTTTATGTAAATAGTTTATTCCTTCTGGTATTAAATCTATTATTGATACTGTAATCATTACTCCAGCTGCGAATGATAATGCTTTTATTATTATATTTGTTTTTGCTTTTATAAATATTGGTATTGTTCCTATTAGTGTTGATAGACCTGCTAGTGTTGTTAGTAAAAATGCATATATATTCATATAATCACCATTAAATTATATGAAAAAAAGACTTAATAAGTCTTATTTATATTCATTTGATAGTTTTTCTATTAAGTCTTGGAATTCTTTTTGAAGTTCTTCTGCTCTACTCATTGTTGTTGCTTCAAATCTTACTGTTAAATTAGGACCTGTATTTGATGCTCTTACAAGTGCCCATCCGTCTTCAAATTCAACTCTTACACCATCTATATCTATTACTTTGTAGTTTTTTTCAATGCAATATTCTTTTATTTTATCTACTATTTCAAATTTGTTTTCGTCAGTTACTTTAGCTCTTAATTCTTCTGTTGAATAGTAATTATTTATATTTTCATATAATTCTGATAGTTTTTTATCTGTATTTGATAATATTTCTAGTATTCTTAGTCCTGCATAAATACCATCGTCAAATCCTTCGTATTTATCTCTGAAGAATAGGTGACCTGAGAATTCTCCTCCAAAGTCGAAGTTTCCTTCTTGCATCATCATGTTAGTGTATGATGCTCCTGTTCTATACATTACTGGTTCTATATCTAGTTTTTTCAATTCATCTATTAGTGATCTTGAACATTTAACATCAAATAGTGCTTTTCTTGTTTTTAATTTATTGTTTAGGTATCTATACATTATTATCATATATATATCTGATGTTAGTATATTTCCTTTTTCATCTACTATTCCTACTCTATCTGCGTCTCCATCTACTCCGAATCCAAAATCATATCCTAGTTCTACTACTTTTTTAGCTAAATCTATTTGATTATCATGGATTGATGGATCTGGGTGATGATTTGGAAAATCTCCATCTGATTCACAATATAGTGGGTAATATTCAATTCCAAGGTTATCTAATACGTCTTTTATTATAACTGAACCTGTTCCATTACCACAGTCTACTACAACTTTAATTTTTTTATCTAATTTTATACTATTTTTTATTAATTCTAGGTATTTTTCTTTTATATTTCTTGTTTCTAGTGTTCCATTTCCATCGTCAAATTTTAGATTGTTTGTAAAGTCTCTGAAGTCTCTTATTAAGTCTCCATATGCGTTTCCGATAGATGAAAATGATATTTTAAATCCATTATATTCTTTTGGATTATGACTAGCTGTAACCATTATTCCGGTGTTTATTTTATATATTTTTTTAGCTGCATAATACATTGGTGTTGTTACTAGTCCTAGATCTATTACATTCATTCCTGATTCTCTAATTCCTTTTATTAGTGCTTCTGATAGTTCTGGAGAAGAATGTCTATTATCGTGTCCTATTAAAGTTTCTGTTTCGTTAAATTGCTTTATATATGTACCGAAACTTCTTCCGATTGTATAGGCATCGTTTGCGTCTATTTCAGTTGGGTATATTCCTCTTAAGTCATATTCTCTAAATATGTTTTTATTTACTTTTTTTAATTCCATTTAAATCCTCCTTATGCATGTGGGTGAAAGTTATTATAATTTTCTTTTAATTTTTCTTTTGATACGTGGGTGTATATTTGTGTTGTTGAGATATCTGAATGTCCAAGCATTTCTTGTATACTTCTTAGGTCTGCTCCACCGTTTAATAAATGTGTTGCGAATGAATGTCTTAGTGTATGTGGTGAGAATTCTGTTTTAATGTTTTTTTCTCTAGCAATTCCTTTTAATATTTTAAAGAATCCTTGTCTTGTCATTTTAGAACCATGGTTGTTTAGAAATAGATAGTCGTTTAATTCTCTTTTTATTAGTTTTTCTCTATGTTCTTTTAGATATAGTTCTATATATCTAATTGCGTAGTCTCCAAGAGGTACTATTCTTTCTTTTGAACCTTTACCCATTATTCTAATTATACAGTTAGATGTATCAATGTCATGAATTTTAACATTTATTAGTTCTGATACTCTTAATCCTGATGAATACATGAGTTCTAACATTGCTTTATTTCTGAATGAGAAAGCATCTGTTAGATTAATGTCTAATAGTTTATCTATTTCTTCTATAGATAGTGTTTTGGGTAGTGTTTTTTTGGCTTTAGGTAGCTCTATATATTCCATTGGATTCTTTAATACTTTTTTTTCTATTAGTAAGAATTTATAGAATGATCTTAATGTTGATATATTATGTGATATAGTTCTTGTATCATTGTTTTCTTTATTTAGATATTTTAAGTATTCTCTAATATCTTTTTCATCTATTTGGTTTATATTTTTGCTTTTAAAGAAATTTTTGAATTTTTTTAAATCGTTGTTGTATGCTTTTATTGTATTTTCACTATATTTTTTATCAATTATTAAGTATTCTGTAAATTCATCAATAAATGTATCAATCATTATCTCCACCCTACTATAATAATAGCATATTTTATTTATTTTTTCTATTGTTTTAAAAGAAAAAACTAGTTAAACTAGTTTTTTTCTGTGTTATAGAAATATCCTATTGTGTACTCTGGTTTTTGATTAACTTCTGTTGTTCCATCTTCGTATTCGATTGTTAGACAACCATTTTCATATTCTATATTTTTTACTTTTTGATTATTATATTTTTCTAATTCATAATATTCATTTATGTTTTCTATTGTTTCAATATATCCTGTTGTATTTATATCTCTTATTGAGATTGCTTTTTTAGTTACATAGATATTATCATTTTCATCTACTACATATAAATTTATATATTTTTCTGAATTTATTTTAAAGAATAATGTTTTTATTTTTAATATTTCATTGTTGTATTGTGTTTTAATATTATTACCATTAAGTGTTCCTATATCTGCAGTATTGTCGGCTTTACTTATACTGATATATTTGAAACCATTAGGTTGCATCGGTATATAGTTAATTCTTCTTTCTTCGTAAGTATTTCCTAATTCTGAATCTTTTGCCCCGTAGCCATTTAAACTGTATAGTTTATTTTCATCAGTTAGGACATATAGTTTATTTTTGGTATAATTTGATTCTTCATATTTTTCATTTACAAAAAGACCTATTATTTTTTTATCTAATTTTATTTTTTTGAATTCTAATGTTAGTTCGTTATTTTTCCATTCAATATCGTCTGCTCTGTATAAATTACCATTTACTGTTATAACTGCTATACTACTTTTTTGGTAGCCTAATTTTGAAGTATTGAAGTTTGCGATTGCTTTTACTTTTTTGTTTATTCCTTTAATAATTATTTTTCTATTATTAATACTTTCTTTGATGGAACTACTATATATGACAATATCTTTATTAATAATTCTAGGAGAGATTTGACGAACTGCATAATCAACTTTTTCTTCAGGCACTTCAGCGGTTAATTTTCCATTGTTATTTTTAAGTTTTATATCTACACTTGTTTCTCTTGCATATGTTTTTGAATCTGCTGTTATTTCTAAGGGTAAGACTGCTTCTAATTCTGTTTGATTTTTATATGTTAATTCGTTATATTTTTGTATTATGTCTTCTTGTACTGTTCCAATCTTTTTGTTATGTTGAAGTAATACTATTATAGTTACTAACGCTAATATTATTACTAATCCACATACAATAATTATTTTTCTTTTTTTCATAAAAACCATCCTTTTTTGCACAAGCTATTGCTATCATTTCTTCTTCATTTTAACAATAATTTTTTTTAATGTCAACATATTCTTTTTTTTAATTATCAATAAAACAGCTATATTTTTGTAGCTGTTTTTATTTTTTTTATTACTTTTTTTTCTATTCTTGATATATATGATTGACTTATTCCCATTAGATCTGCAACGTCTTTTTGAGTCATTTCTTTTGTATTAAATAATCCATATCTTAATATCATTATTTGTTTATCTCTTTTTTTTAGTTTATTTATTTCTTGATATAATACTTTTTTATCGTGTTCTTCTTCTATTCCTTTTGTTACTATGTCTTTTTCTGTTCCTAGTATGTCTTCTAAGTGTAGTTCGTTTCCTTCTGAATCATAGCTTAAACTATCTTCGAATGATATTTCTCCTCTTCTTTTTTTATTTTTTCTTAAAAACATTAGTATTTCATTATCTATACAGCGTGATGCGTATGTTGCAAGTTTAATATTTTTATCTAGTTTATATGTGTTTACTCCTTTTATTAGTCCTATTGTCCCAATACTTACTAAGTCTTCTAAATCAACTTTTGTATTTTCATATTTTTTTGCTAAAAAAACAACTAGTCTAAGATTATGTTCTATTAGTATTTCACGTGCTTTTGTATCTCCTTCTTCTACTTTTTTTACATACATTATTTCTTCTTCTTTTGTTAATGGTTCTGGAAGATTATCTAGACTTCCTACATAAAATAATTCATTTTGTTTATTTAATATGTTAATTATTATATTTATTATTTTTCTTATCATATTATTCCTCCATTATTTCATTATTTAATAGACATTCTATTCCGTCTATTTTTATTTTTTTATTTATAAATCCTAGTAATACTTCTTTTTTTATTATGTTATTATCTATTTTTAGTTCTTCTATTTTTATACATTCTATCAATTGTGTGCCTATTATTGTATGTGCGGGAACGTATATTTTTGTATTATCATTCTCTACAAAGTTATTGTTCATTAATATTATAGGTCTTTTTTTATATGGATCTTTTAGTTTATTTCCTGTATCTATGAATCCTGTACATTTTATTATTTTGTCTCTTATTTTTATTTCTACATTATGGTAATTTGAATAGTTATTTCTTAATTTTTTACATTCTTTAGTATAAATATATAAAATTATTGGTGATATTATTACAAGTATTATAAAATTTATGCTCATTTTATTTTTATAGAATATTATTCCTTGATTTTTATATGTTAGTTCTATATTTAATAGGTATAGTGCCCCTCCTAGTACTATGCTTGATATATATAGGTATAATATGTTTTTTAATGTGTATTTTATGCTTCTGTATTTAAATGATGTTGTAGTCATTAGTATACTTATTATTATTTTAATTATAAATAATTGTAGTGAATTGATTTTCATAAATAGTGTTAATACTGATATGCTTCCTATAAATGCTCCAAGTAGTAGTTTATATATTGGTGCATTTCTTCTTAATATTAGTGATACTGATAATAGTAATAGAAAATCAAATCCAAAATTCAATAATAGTATTAGGTCTATATATATTTTCATTTGATCACCTATTTAATTATAAAAAAAAGACACTATAAATAGTGTCGATTTTTAAGAATTAATTTAAAATTCTTCTTGCCGTAATTATTGGCATTATTTGATAACTTGCTGTAACAATTCCTTCGTAGCTTGTTGCTGCGTGAACTATTTGACCGTTACCAATATAGATTGCAACGTGGCAGATATAACCATCGTAACCATAGAAGATTAAATCTCCTGGTTGAAGGTTATCTAGTGAAACGTATGAACCCATGTATGATTGACTTTCTGCTGAGTGAGGAAGGCTGTATCCAAATGCTTCAAATATTTTCATAGTGAAGCCTGAACAGTCTACTCCGCTATATAGGTCTGCACCACCATAACTATATGGGTTACCTACGAATTGTAATGCATAGTTTACTAAACCAGTTGCATCTTGTGTATTAGGCATTTGAGCTGTTTGTGCTTGAATTTCTTGTGTTGGCTCTTCTTGTTGGACAACTTCATTTGCCTGTTCAACTGTAGCAGGTTCTACATATTCTTCGTATGTTTCTTCTACTACTATTTCTTCCTCTTTATTTTCTTCAGTTGTTTCTGATTCTAATTTGTTTTCACTTTCAGTTTTTTCTTTCTTCTTATTTTCACTTACTAGTTTTTCTAATGAATTACTAGCTGTTATAATATTCGGATTGAATATTTCATAATTATTTAATAAATAATTTGGTTCTAATTTTGTAACTGCTGATGCAACTACAATATTATTGTTTTCCTTTTTATCTTTAAATAATTTATTTGAGAAAAATTCTACTGGTGATAAGCATAAAATACTTATACCGATTATAGATATCCTTCTCAGCTGACTTGATTCCACAAAATTCACCTCATTAATTAATTTGCAAGCACGTATTTAATTCTACCACACTTTTTTAAAAAATGCAAGTTTTTTATTTTTTAATTGTGGATTGTTGATATTTTGTTTACAATTTATGGTAATCACTATATTATATGTAAAAGGAAATATTTGTATGATTAAATAGTCCATATAATGTTTATTTTTGTGTAATTTTATGTTATAATCATATTATTGAAGGTATGGTGAATATATGAAAGTATTTAATAAAATTATTAGTTTTTGCTGCATTTTTAGTTTAATTCTTGTTTGTGGCTATATTCCACACGTTAAGGGACAAACTCTTGGAGAACTTGAAAAGGAACTTGTTGATAAGAAAAAGGAATTAACTGAAAATCAAAATAAGAAGAATATGACTGAACAAGAAATGAAAGATATTAAAAGTAATTTGAAGACTATTCAAAATAATATCACTCAAATTCAGTCTGATACTATTAAGTTACAAGATGAAATTGTTGAACTTAATAAACAAATTGATGAGAAACAAGAAGAAATTAAAAAGATTATAAGTTATTTTCAAATTTCTTCTGGCGAATCTGCTTATTTAGAGTATGTTATGGGTGCTGAAGATTTTACTGATTTTATCTACAGAAGTGCTGTTACTGAACAAATGACTAATTATAATGATGAATTAATTAATGAATATAATGCTACTATAGAAGAAAATGAAGCTAAACAAGTTGAACTTGCTGATAAGAAAAAGGAATTATCTAATGAACAAGATGCTATGAAAGCTGAATATAAGAAATTAGATTCACAATTATCTGTTTATACTAGTGATGAAATGGTAATTACTGATGCTGTTAAGGCTTTACAAGAAACTATTCAAATTTATAAGGATAAAGGCTGTAAGACTGATGAGGATATTTCAACTTGTGGTAAAAGTGTTTTACCTTCTACTACTGCTTTTTATAGACAACTTCAAAGTGGTTATGTAACAAGCTGGTATGGTGGACGTGATTGTAGCGATCCTCGTGTATCTTGTGGTCATTATGGAATAGATTTATCTACTGATGGTGATAATGTTCCTGTTTATGCTATTGGTACTGGTGTTGTTGCTATGATACCTGAAAGAAGTAGTTGTGGTGGAAATATGGTTTTTGTTCATCATAAACTTACTAATGGTCAAACATATACTAGCGTTTATATGCATTTATATCAAATTAATGTTTCTGTTGGACAAACAGTTACAAAAGATACAGTTATTGGTATAATGGGTGGTGGATGGAATACTCCATGGGATTATTGCTCTACTGGTGCCCATTCTCATTTAGGCCTTGCTACTGGATTATTTGGTATTGATTATGGTTGGGATTATTTACATGATCACTATTTTGACCCTTCTGATATTATTAATTTCCCTAATTCATTATATACACCATTTTATGATAGATATACTGCTTTTTAAGATGATGTTTTAGCATCATCTTTCTTTCTAAGGAGGATTTTATGAAAAAAAGAAATGTTTTACAGAATTCTATGATTGCGACTGTTTGTATTATATTATGTAAAATTATTGGTTTAATATATGTTATTCCTTTTAATGCGATGATTTCTACTTCTGCAGGTGCTCTTTATAGTTATGCTTATAATATTTATGTAATATTTTTGAGTTTGTCTACTACTGGTATTCCTCTTGCTGTTAGTAAAATTGTTAGTGAATATGATAGTTTGGAATATTATAATACTCGTGATCGAGTTTATTCTACTTCTATGAAATTAATATTTTTAATTGGATTATTATGTTTTGTTGTTATGGTTGTGTTTGCTCATCCTATGGCTTCCTTAATTATTGGTGACGCAGTTGGTAATAATACTGTTGATGATGTTGCTAATGTTATTAGGATTATTTCTCTTGCTCTTTTAATTGTTCCGCCTTTGAGTGTTGTTAGAGGTTATTTACAAGGACATAATTATATTACTGAAAGTAGTATTTCTAATGTTATTGAACAATTTGTACGTGTTGTAGTAATACTTGTTGGTTGTATTTTGGTTATTAAGGTATTTCATTTAGATGAAAAAATTGCAATTGGTATTGCGGTATTCTCTGCTGCTGTTAGTGCTTTTGCTTCTTATTTATATTTAAAATATAAGATGTTTAAGAACAAAGAACAGTTTGATTGTAAATATAAGATTAAGGATGCTGAGAAAAAAATTACTGGTAAAATGATTGCTAAGGATATTTTACTATGTGCTTTACCATTTATTGTTGTTGAGGTTTTAAAAAGTGCTTATGCATCTGTTGATACTGTTACTATTGTTAGAGGTTTAACTAATTTAGGTTATAGTGTTCTAGATGCAGAAACTACTTTTAGTGTTATTGCTACTTGGGGTAATAAATTATGTACTGTTGTTATTTCTGTTGCAATTGGTATAAGTATGAGTTTAATTCCTAGTGTTGCTGGGGAGTTTATTAAAGGTAATATTAAGAAAGTTAATGAGCAATATTGTTCTTCTATGCTTTTGCTTCTTATTACTACTCTACCTATGACTTTAGGTATATTCTTTTTAGCTCAACCTGTTTGGATTGTATTTTATGGGTATGATTATTTAAGTATTGAGGTATTTAAATTATATATTTTTCAAGCTATTACTTTTTCATTCTTCTCTGTAATAATAAGTTTTTGCCAAACTGTTGGTAAAACTAAGATTGCTTTAATTAGTTTATTTATTAGTTTTATATTGAACGCAATATTTAATATTCCATTTATGCATTTATGTCATTATTTGGGATTTGGTGGATATCAAGGTGCGACAGTTTGTACTTTAATTACTCAAATATTACCTTCTCTATTTTTAATTATTTATATCAAAAAAGCATTTAATTTTCATTATAGAAGTTTAATTATTAATAGCTTAAAGATTATTTTATGTAATGTTGTTATGATGATTGTTTTATATTTAGTTAAATTAATTTATCCTATTGATTCTATTGGTAGATTAGGTGCTTTAGTTGAATGTGTTGTTTATGGAATTATTGGTGTTTTAGTATATATGTTTATGCTTGTTAAAACAGGTTTATTTAAGGAATTATTTGGTAATAGTAGATTGTTAAAGAAATTTAAATTAATAAAATAAAAGTGAGATTAATTCTCACTTTTATTGTTATCTATATTGGTTATATTGTTTTCTTTTATGTAGTTTGATATTGCTTTAAAGTTTTTGTCATAATTATATCTATTTTGACTAAATTCTAACCACATTTTTGACCATGATTTTTCTTTTTTTAGGTATTTTTGTACTTCTTTATTGTTGTATGTTTTGTTTTCTTTTTGGTCATTTAAATCAACACTATTTTCTTCATCATATAATTTACATTGTATGTCACATTCAAGTTTATCTATATGGTGTGCGAATAAGGCTTCTGTTGTTTCTCTTTCGTCGAATTCATTAATTATATTTTCTATATCTTCTTTTATATTTAGATTTTTAATTATTTCTTTTACTGCAATGTGACCTAGTTTTTTCTTTTCTTCTTTTGTTATTTGAAATGGGGTTAAGTCACCTATTTTTATTTCTTCTAGTTCATGAAGTGCGAGCATTAGTATTACTTTTTTAATATCTATTTTATAATCGTATTCTGAATATATTGCGAGTGCAAGCATTTGTGTACCATATATATGCTCTGCTACTGATTCAATTCTTTCTTTTTTTACATTCCAGTCTAACCATCCTGTTCTTATTACATTTTTTAATTTATTACATAGTACATAGTATTCTATTACATTTTGTTCTTTCATTTTACTTCCTCTACTCTATTTTCTAGTATTGAATATAGATATGTATTTGTTTTTTTATTAAGTTTGTTTTCTATATAGTTTTTATAACCGTTTAATTGTTCTTGATATGCGTTATCTTCTATGTTTTTTAATTTATAGTCTATTATATCTATATGATCGTCATATTCTAACATAAGGTCTATTATACCGTGATATGTTTCACTATTGTTTTCACTAATAAATTCATATTCTTTATATATATTTGCGTCTTTTATGTTTTTTAATAAATCTTGATTTAAGAAGTTATTTATTTTTTCTTTATAGAAATTATCTATATCATTTAAATCTGGATTTTTAAAGTCTATTAGTTCTAATAAATAGTGCATATTAGTACCGAATTCCATGTTTTTATATTCTTCTTTTGTTATTAGTTTATTAATTGTTTTAGAGAAATGTTTTTCTTCTTCTATTTTTGAATCAATTACTATTTTTCTTTTATCTAGTTTAATATTATTTTTTTGTAATAATTTTTGATAGTTATTTTCTTTTATCTCGTTATATTCTTTTGTTAAGTTTTGTTTATCTAAATCAATATCAATTATATATTCTTTTATATTTTCTTTTATTGAATTTAATATGTCTAGAAATGATTTATATTTAAGTCTTATGTTATCTTCTACCAGGTTATTTACTTTATTTTTTTCTTTATCTGTTAGAGATGTTACTAGTATCATTTTTTCTTTACATCTTGTCATTGCGACATAGAATAGTCTTATTTTTTCTGCTATTTCTTCTTTCATATATTTATCTTTTAATAAATATTTATATATTGTTTCTTTTGGTGTGTTATCTACATATGGTGCGATTATTCCTAATTCATTATCTACTGTGAATAATTGCTTTAAGTCACTTATATTGAATGCTTTATGTAGTCCTGAGTAATAACAAATATGAAATTCTAGTCCTTTTGATTTATGTATATTCATTATTTTTACATTGTTTCCTGCGCTTGTGTTTAATGAATATTTTATTTCGTTTTTACCTTCTACCATTTCTTTTATGTAATCTGCTAGTTCAAATGGTGTATATCCTAATTCTGTTAGGTTCTTTGATAAATTTAATAGGTACTCTATTCTGATCATTGATGCTTCTATATTACCTGTTGATATTGTTTTTTCTATTATATTAAATTTATTTACTATTTCTGTTATAAATTCTTCATTTGTTAAATTTTCTAAATTATCTGATATTGATTTTGATATTTTATATATTTCTGTTTCATAGAATTTATTATTTTTTATTATATTAAATATTTCATTATCGCTTAATCTAAATAGGTAACTTCTTGCGATACTTGTGAAATAGTATTTAAAATTAGTATCATATTCTTTTTTATTTATTTTTATTATAAAGTTCATTATATTTTTTAATACTAGAATATCATGTTCAAGTGTTAATACTTCGTCTTGATATAAAGTTAGTGGTATTTGCATGTATTCAAATATTTTTTTGTATTTTGGAAATTCTGTATTTCTATCCATTATTATACAGAAGTCTTTATACTCTATATCTCTTACTATCATGTTGTCTTTATCAAATACTTTATAATGTGATTCTATTTTGTTTTTAATATCTGTTGCGATTGTAAATATTTCTATTTCTTCTTTTGTATATGTTTTATCTTCATATTTATAGTTTAGTATCTCAAAGTTGTTGTTATTATCTATTTTACCTTGTTCTATATATGAGGTGTTACCAAATATCATTTGGTGTGTTTCTTTATATTCTGCCCCACCTATTTTGTCATCCATTACAAGATTAAATATTAAATTTATATCGTCTAATACTTCAAACCTTGATCTGAAGTTTTTTAATAAATCTATTTTTATCCCACCATTTAATTTTTCGTAGTTATTGTATTTGTTTCTAAATATGTTTGGGTTTGCATTTCTAAATCTATATATTGATTGTTTTATATCCCCTACCATATAAACGTTGTTGTTTTCTATTAATGATATAAATTTTTCTTGTATGTCATTTGTATCTTGATATTCATCTACCATTATTTCATTATAATAGTTTTTTAACTCTAGCCTGATATTTTCGTTTTCTTCTAATACTTTTATTGACATTTTAGCAATATCATTAAATTCATACATTTCTGATTCTTGTTTGAATTTATATATTTTTTTGTCTAATTCTTTGATTATAAAAAGTATTATTTCTATATAGTCTTTTGTTTTTAATATATTTTCTTTTAATGTATTTTCTGATTCTTCTACAGTTAATTCTTTTATATAATCTATTATATTCTTTAATTCTTCTTTTTTATCTTTTAATTCTTCTTCACTACCACGTGGTAATTGAGGTAGTTTTATAATACTATTATTTTTAAATTCTATATATGTAGTACTATTTAATAGTGGATTTAATACTTCTATTAGTTTTTCATAGTATTTACCTTCTACTAGTATTTGTATATCATATAATAGGTTATTTATTTCTTTTATTTTTTCTTTAATAAGATTTATATATTTTTCTATATTTTTATTAATTGTATCATCATTAAAAAAGTCTTTAATGTAATTATTAATATATTCTTCTTTATTAAGTTTTAAGT
>CAMVNW010000018.1 GCA_947168965.1 uncultured Caryophanales bacterium | reverse complement strand
ATAATGGTTCTTTGTTATACACTTCATCTTCTGTAACATCTCTATTATTTTGTATGTAATTATATACATTATTTTCTGTTTCATTTATCCAATTGCTTCCTGGTATTCTAGATGTTCCATCTCGTGCAGGAAATGGATTTGATAGTGAAATTACTCTAAATTTCAAGCCATCTCCAAACAAATCATCATCTTCTATATTTGTAGAGAAAGAGCATGTTTCTCCAACTGTTTTATTCATTGAATATTCATTTGTAAAATCATATAAAGGAGATGTACCATTTAATCTTATCGTTTCACTTTGTTCTTTTATTTCATTTCTTTCTGTTGTTACATTTTTTGAAGTATTGTTAAGTTCATTATATAATTCGTTTGTTAATCCATATCCATTATTCATTTCAATTATGTAATTATTGTTTTCAACCTGCAATGCATTAAGATATGAACCTTCTTCTTTGTTATTTGGAATTTTAATAATTTTTCCTGATTTGCTTCCTTCGTATATATTAATTGAATTGCTATTACCTAAAGAATTACTTACGTCATTATCCAATATATTAATACTTGCTTTTTCACTTTTTATTCCTTTTTCTAACTCATAATCATAATTAAATGTCGTTGTATATTTATAATAATTTTGGTCACCTTCGTAGTTTTGTTTTTCTGCAGAAACAGAATAATCAAAGTTTGTATTTTTAACTTTTTTATCAGCGGTTACTTGGTATTTATTTCCTCTTTTATATGCATATTTTTCATCCAAAAAATCAAGTATTATTTCATTTTGATATTTTGCATCATCATTTTCAAAAGTTTGCGTCATGTCTGCATTTGGGTCGGTAGAATAACACGTTCTATTTACAGTTAATTTCCCGTTTGGTATCAATATTTCTTGATTTGTTTTTAGTGGATTAGTTAATGTTGCATATTGATCTTTTAAGCTCTTAAATGAATATGATATGTTATCGTAGCACCATAAATCAGAGTTTTCATAGTGCGATACATATTTTCCTAATTCATCCCTATTAATATTTGATACTTCAGTTGGATAAATACAGTGAAATATGTCATCCGATTTTAATTCACTTTTAAATTCAAAACTATTGCTTGCACATGTATTTATGTTTAATTCACATTTATTATTAACTACTATAGGTTCTGGGGGTTCTGGTATTATATCTGAAATTCCAACTATACTTGCTCCCATAGCTGTATTTGGGTCTGCTAATTCACCTAATATTTCTAATCCTTTACCAGTTTGAGCTACCATAACAGATCTTGTAACATATTCAACCACTGTTTGAAAGGAAGATTGCAACACTTTACAAAAGAAACCTTTACAATTATTTGTTATTTTATTTGTTTGTGTTGTTACTTCTTCGACAATTTCATCATCATAAAAGACAGTAAAATTATTTATATTACCGCATCTCCATAGTCCACCTTTGTCAAACATCCAACTTTCATCATATATTGCACAATAGTAATTATGGAATAATTGATCAACAAAAGGAACATAGAACCATGCATTTTCTGTCTTACTTAAATTATTGTATGAAAATTGTGCTAATTGTTTTGTTGTTCCACGTACATCATGTGAAACACCTCCATGTATTATTCCATAACCAAATACTGGTTCCACAAGCAAGTAATATGTTGTACCTCCATCTGCTTCATCCGCTATTTTTCTCGAAAAGTCCACATTGTCACTTGCGTTCCATAAGTTATGAAATCCATGATAATCATTAAATCCTGTTACATTTAATACATAATCAATAAAATTTACTTTTTTGCCATATTCAGCAACATAAATTTTCCTCAATTCCAGATGAGTTAAATAGTCAAAAAACTGATTTCTATTCGATTCATAATATTCAAAATTATCATAGTCTGCATCAAATCCCATATATACTGTATGTCTTTCCATTGTTAAGTCATATATATTGTCATTTGTAATATTACTTCCCATAAATTGGTAGTTTTCTTCATATTGTGGTCTTAATGGAGCATCATATGATGTATATTCTGGATAATAATTATATAATGTTTCAACTTGCCTTTCTGCTCCATTTTGTGACCAAAACTCTACTGTTTTAGTATATGGCACTTGATTTCCATCTTGATTTACAATAGATATTCTTACTGCAAATTCACCACTATACCAAAAACAACCTTCTTCACCATCTTCACCGCAAAGTGGTAAATTTACTTCTTGACTTGCACCATTAGATTCTACTACTACTGTATATGCAAACACTCTCTCAGAAAATAGTATAGTTATTATAGTAATAATTTGGAAAATTTTTTTTAATATTTTTCTCATATCTTTACCTACCCTTTAATTTATATTATAACATATATAAAAAAAAAAGAAAACACTTTCTTTTTTTTGATTTACAGAAAAAAAATTAAGATTCATTATTATTCTTAATTCTCTTAATATTTTTTTCTATAATACTCTGGTATATAATCAGGTATATGTCCACTGTATTTTGTCGAATTATAAAAATCAACTTTATTTTTATACCATAAAAGATTTTCCGTATCATTATTCTTAATAAAATCTACTGCTGTATTAGATTCATTAAGTAATCCAACATAATGTGTATCTAAGTATGATGCATCAACATAGTATGGAATGTTATCTATCATAACTATGTTCCATGCATGGTTTGATCCACTTACTATATAACAATTTTGTGGAGAATCAATTCTATCATATAGGGCTTTGATCATAGATGCATAGTTCCCACATATTTGTTTTGGTTCTTCTAGCGCAGCATATAATTGACCACCTTTATAATAATTGCCTATAATTTCATTTTTATTATCCATTGTTCTTATTTTTTCTACCGTTTCAGAATCATATTCTAAGTTTTCAAGTATGTATGTAAGTATTGAATTTAGTTTTTCTTTGTCTGTATTACTGCTACTAGTATTTATCTTTTCTATTATTTTATCCATTCTATCAGATATTTTTTTATACTCTTTTTCCACATTAGGTTGAAATGTTAATTTTACTCCACTATTTTTTAATGTGTTATACTCAGTTGTATTTAGCCATATCGCAATATTATACGGTTTATCACTTTTTATTTCCAATTCTTCTAAAAAATCTAATTTTGAAAAGTTTATATTACAATTTCTTTCATTATTTATTGATATTTTTTTTACTTTTGAATTTTCAATTGAGTTAGGTTCAAAAAAAGTATTTGTCGATTCAAAACTCAATTCCTCTAAATTTGGGAACTTCTTCATTATGATTAAATTATCTTCTTCGCCATACTTTCCATTTGGATAGTTTATTATTATTTTTCTTACTGTTGGATGAAATGGTATTCTTTCACACCAGTCTTCTTTTTCTCTTACTGATATATTCAATGTATCAATATTTTGAAAATACTTTAAAAAGTTAATTTTTGATGTCGAGTTTAAATCTATATTTAATTCCATATTTGTTTTTTTTAATTTTATATTTCCACTATGTGCATCAATTGGTTCGTTAAAAGATATAGACTTTCTATTTATATTTTTATTGTATTCCTTAAAAGTATTATAAGAAAAAAAGGAAACCGCAATTCCTGTAGTTAAACTTATAGTGGCAATCGGTCTCTTTAAATTTCTTATAACTTTATTAATTTTATTGTTTTTTAATAATATCAATTATATTTATCCTTTCTGCTACTATTAGTATCTTGCAATTTCCTTATTCATTTTATTATTAGTAATGCATTCCCTTAAATGATCTAAATAATTGAGATGATACATTATCTAAATAAAGTTGTTTTGCTTCGCTTGTATCAAATTCATTTGGGAATACATTTTTTGCTGTGTTAACCATAAAATAGTATTTAATATAGTTATCTATTCCCGCTGATGTGGATTCAAAATAAGAATTAATTTCATTAGTTATTGGTTCAGAATTTCCATTCATGTATTCTTTATATTCTGCGCATACCATATTTATGTAATTCGCTAAGTCCTCATCTAACATATAATTTGTAAAATCAACATCACTGTTATATAAATATTCATATTTTGTAAAATTAATATTATCGCAATATTGATTATATTCTTCTTCGGTATCATATTCGTATATAGTATCTAATGCTTCAGAATTTAATCCTTGATCATAATTTAATGCAGTAATTAACGCAAGGGCTTCATTAACACCTTTTCCTCCACCATATTCTGTAATATGTGTATATCCATTAAATAATTCTTTTCTTAATTCTCCAGCCATATAACAAATTGCATGTTCTGCGTCAAAACTGTCATCGCTCAACATTTCATACTTATTGTATTCTGATTTCACAACTTTTCTTTCTGGAGTTGGTTCTGGTGTTGGCGTTGGTGTTGGTGTTGGTGTTGGCGTTGGTGTTGGCGTTGGTGTTGGTGTCGGTGTTGGTTGTTGTACTTGTTCTTGTGGAGTTTGTTGAACATTGTTATTAGAATTTCCTCCTTGTACAACTCTATCATCAGGTTTTACAGTATTATTATTTGCTGTTGTTGGTGCTTGAGTAGATGCCTTTGTTGCTTCTTTTGTAGCCTCTTTTGTTGATTCCTTTGTTTCTTCTACTTTAACAGCTTCTGTTACTGTTTCTTCTATTGGTTCTGTTTTTATTTCTAATTTTGTAGTTTTTACTTTTTTAGTTGTTGTTGGTACAGTAGTAGTTACTATATTATTTTCTGTAACAACTTCTTCTTCACTTTCTTGTGATACTGTTGTTTCTTCTTTTGGGTTATATCCAGGATAACTATCATATTTTCCACATCCTGGTAATGATAATAATGTGATTCCTGATAATCCTAATGCAGCTAATTTTGTTTTAAGATTTTTTTTGATATATGTTAGTATAATTTTTTTGTTTTCCATTTTTCTTCTCCCCTTTATAATAAGCATAATGGTTGCTTATTTGCCCATATAATAACGCAAAAACATACAAAAGTCAATTATTTTTTACCAATTAATGGTTATGTTGACACAAAATAATTAAAATTTTACAAAAAAAAGGATTAAAAAATCCTTTTAGAAATCAAATTTTCTTTTCTTGTCTAAGAAGTAAATTGCTACTGAACCACCTACTATTATTACTAATAATATTGGTATATAGAAGTCTGCTATAAAGTCAAAGAAACCATATTTTTTCATTTCTTCTTCTGGTTCTTTTATTTCTTGTTGTTGTCCAGATGATTCTTGTTTTACTTTCTGCACAAATTCTTCTCTTGAAAATGATGATGTATTAACCCATTTTGAACATAATTGATTATTGTTGTTAGTACATATATCTTCTTTATAATATTTATTGTAATATGGTAAATTAACATATATTGTATATACCCTATAATCTTTACAATTATTGTTTTGAGGATATACTCCTAGTGTTATTGTGTCACCTGGATTTAAATTTCCAATATTAATTTCTCCAAACTTATCATTTGTACTATATGATGAATTATCATTTTTATTAATTATTCTTAATTCATTTGATACATTATAAGCTGTTATATTGAATTTATTTGATTCTTCATTATATTCATAATAATTGTTAACATTACTCGCTAATGTTTTATATCTTGTTAATTCTTGATTTGAACATTTTGCTTTAACACTTATTGGTATTATTAAGGCTAATAATATAATTCTTTTTAAATTATTCACTTATATTCCCCCTTAATATATACTCATGTTTTTCATTTCTTTGATTAAAACTTAGCTTTATTTCTGTTGAATCTAATATTTCTTTATTTACTTCTATATAATATACATTCTTTTGATTTGTTCTTGTAGGTATTATTTGTTTAAAATCATTTGTTTCTTTATAGTTTTTACCATT
Source organism: uncultured Caryophanales bacterium (assembly GCA_947168965.1). Taxonomy (GTDB): domain Bacteria; phylum Bacillota_I; class Bacilli_A; order RF39; family UBA660; genus UBA3631. The sequence goes on along the minus strand of CAMVNW010000018.1, from coordinate 13,175 downwards.
ATAAGTATATTCTATTGTTCCAAATTGACTTATAAGACTATATATATTATTAATATTTTGAATATTTTTTTCAACTTCTAATGTTCCGTCTATTTTTAATATTACCTTTTCTTTTTCACCTACAGATGGCTTTAATATTTCTTTATAATCGTAACATTCATTTGCACTTATACAAGAACTATATATATTTGTAAATCTATCTTGTATCTCATAGTTATTTATTAATACTTTATAGTTTTTCATTTGCATTTCTTCGTTTATGTTATAAGTTTTTACTATTTCTTGTGTATCATCTAGATTTGAAGGGTTTAATTTTACATCCATTGAATTTACTATTGTTCTTCCTCGTTTATATTCCATATTATCTATGTATCTAAATTGCATTTTAGAATTAATATCTGTTTTTGGAATTTTATATATTAAAAGGTAATCAGTAAATTCCTTATTTAATGATTGATTTGTATATACATTTCCTAAGTCTAATAGATCCCCTTGGTAACCTCTTATACTATAATATTGTTTTCCATTAACTAATAACGCTGCACGCGCTAATGGTATTTCTTGTGCATTATCACTTTTAGAAGCAATTTTTAAAACAACCAATGCATAATCCTCAGACGATAATGAAATATTTTTGTAATTTTTTGTTAGTATATATGATTCTTTTACGCCTATACTGATACCCCTAGCATTAAAGAAATCATTTTCTTTATACGATCTGTTATATTTATTAGTATTTAAATAAATAATGAAAAATATCGCACTTATAAAAAGCATAATTACAATATTTAATATGAACTTATTTTCCTTATAATAATATTTTGCATTTCTTATATATTTTCTAATATTTCTTCTAAATACATTTCCTTCGAATTCAAGAGATACTTCAATTTCTTCACTGTCTTCCACAGTAATATCTAGATATTTTAAATCCCTTACAAAGTCAAATTTTTTTATATCAAATCCGGTTGCTCTTATAAGATAAAAAACAACACTTATTGTTTGAAACAACCTTGCTAAATTCGTTATATCTCTTACCGCTAAAGTTGTTTTAGCCGCTACTAACATCTTTTCCATATCACTTATTGTAGAATTAGATATTAAGTATGTCAGTAAAACTGAAACATATAATATTATATTTATAATATAATATAAATATGGTTTATCTTTTCTTATCATAATTATAATTATTAAAATATTAACTATAATTAATATTGCAATTAATAAGTACAAAAGTGGTGAAAATAATGAAGATGTTAATTCATTTCCTATTACATTTGGTGATGTCTTGTTGAATTCTTTCATAAAATCATATATTAACGTAGTTCTATATAATAATATTGCTGAAATCATGAATATTATTAAATGCAAAAACTTAAAGTATCTTATGAAAAAAGCATATGGTCTTTTTAATATCATATTATCCCTTCTATCCTATATATGATTATAACATGAAATTTTTATTTTATAAAGAAAATTTTTTATTATATAAAAAAAAGAATTAATGCCTTAAACATTAACTCTTTTTTGCATAAATAATATTATTTACATGACGCATTGTTTTGTAACCCTTTAATGTTTTGGTTATTTAATGCACCACCTATACATTTAGCACCACTTACATATCCACCATTTTCTTGGCAACATGATTTTGCGTTCATTTGGTTCATTAATCTTGGGATAAGGAATGCTCCTACTGCTGCTACTACACCGATTAATACGATTGTGATAACAGTCATGTTTGCTTCTCCTGCTGCTTCTTTCATTTTTTCACCACCCTCCGACTACTATGATTTAATTATATCATTTTTATTTTTTTATGTAAATACTTTTAATTATATTTAATTTATAACATTTTATTATTATTATTTACATGATGCATTATTTTGTAATCCTTTAATGTTTTGGTTATTTAATGCACCACCTATACATTTAGCACCACTTACATATCCACCATTTTCTTGGCAACATGATTTTGCGTTCATTTGGTTCATTAATCTTGGGATAAGGAATGCTCCTACTGCTGCTACTACACCGATTAATACGATTGTGATAACAGTCATGTTTGCTTCTCCTGCTGCTTCCTTCATCTTCTCACCACCCTCCGACTATTGTAATTTGATTATACCATGATTATTTTTTTATGTAAATAGATGTTTTTAACATTTTTCAATCATTATAGTAAAGTGTATACCTATTATATTCATGTTTTTTTCTTTTTTTACATTCATCTTTATTGATAGTTATACACATATTACTATCCTTATCTGATACTGTTAATTCATTTACATTATCAACTTTATCAATCATTCCCATTTGAATATATATTTCCGGGTTGTTATTATCACTAATTATTATTAAATTCTCTCCTATAATTCTTTTATAATTTTCTTTTGAAATTGTATATAATTCATCGTCAAAATAGAACTTATCTAATTTAATATTTTTAAAATAAAATGTTGAAAAAAACATCATATTTATAATTATTAAAAATATAAAAATTCTTTTGATTTTTGCTGGTAAATTTTCTATTCCTAAAAATACTACATATATGATTGAAAAATATATATAATTTGCCTTATTAATATTTATATTTTGTATTAATAGTGTTGCAATATAGCAACTTATTAACATTATTTTTATTATTTGTTCAATACCATTTTTTTTATTAAATTTAATTAACCCATATATGAATAATGGTATACATATATAATATATGGTTCCAAAATGTTTTAATGAATTATAGTCTAAAAAATCATATGATAGTAATACAATAATTCCAAATAAATTATCTAAAATATTACTTATTCCTAATTCTTGTGCTCTAAATATAGGAATTCTACATATTGAAAAATTTAATATTTTAAACTCATTTAATACTCCATAATTTACCAATATAAATAGTACAAGTGGAAGTCCTAAAATTATAATAGGAATATACATCAGTATTATTTTTTTTACATCAATTTCTTTCTGTTTTAAAAGATAAATTGTGCTTATTATTATAAACAAAGGAATCACTATATATGACAACGCATAAGTATAAAAACAAAATCCAAATGATAATCCTGCTAATAAAAACAAATAATTTTTTTTAGCTTTTATTGCTTTAATATATATATATAGTGAAATGGTTAGAAATGGGAGCAGTAAATTACAATCTAATCCTATTCTTGATGATTGTATAAAATATGGACAAATAGCAACTAAAAGCATTAGGATTAATCCATCTTTTTCATGATTTAGTTCTTTTGCTATTAGATAGCTAAAAATCATAAGCATTATTCCAAAAAATACGGATGGAATTCTTATTAAGTATATACTAGATCCGAATATTTTTATTAGTAACATTACAATATATGCGTACATTATACTTTGCCCTTCTCCAAAATTTTCTAAGTAAATTGGGTATTCCACTCCATGTCTATCCGTATTAAATCTTGCTAATGTATTTGCATCAACAAACATTCCTGCTTCATCAACATGAATTCCCATAGGTACATTATATAGTTTATATACTCTTAAGAAAATTCCTAATATGAGAATAATAATAAATATAATTTTATTTTTCCTGTTCATATTTTATATCCTTTACCTTTTTTATCACTACGCATAATAAGCCTATTATTGATATATATTTAGTTATGTTGTATACTTTAGTTCCTTTATAAATTACTTTAATTATTCCTTCTTTTTCGTTTGTTCTAAATTCTATTAATCCGTTATTACTTTTATTTATTTTAGTGTCTTTATTATTTATTTTTACTTCGTATCCTTTATAGTATATTATTGGGATTCCCATTGTAACAGTATCACAATCTGTTTTATATTCAATCATTGTTTCTATATTATTTTGTATATCATATTTTATTTTACAATCACTTATTATTTTACCATTATTTATTTCTGTTTTGTATTCAACCGGTAAATATTCTCCATTCATTATTTCATCCTTTAAAAGTTTTGTTGTTACTATATTACAAAATGGATAAAAAAGATTAAGTGTAAATAGTAATAAGCATATTAAGAATAATTTTTTAATATTAATTTCATTTAATACTCTTGTAAAGCATGTGATAAAAAGCACTGTTGCTAAAATATATATTCTATATGGAAATTGTATAGGTGAAAAAATATTCTTCATTAATGGTATGTACCAAAAAAACTTTGTTGTAAATAATAAACATATTATTCCACTTATTAAAAAGCACTTACTTACTCTATCAAATATTTCTTTGTTTTTTAAGAATTTGATGCATAATAGTAAATATATTGTTCCTATACCGCATGGGAACCATCTTTTAAATGTAAATCCCATTAATGTATAATATGGAAACTCAAAAAATAGAAAAGCTACTGGAACAGTATTATATATAACTACATTTTCTTGAATATTAAAATAAAATTTGTTACTAATCATTTGTTCTATTAATGGAAAAATAAAGTGACTTCCTATTAATAGAAATATAATTATAGATTTTATTATATTTTTTATTCTTTCTTTATCCAAATATTTAATATTAAAAAGCGTAAATATTATTAAAAATATTGTTATTAAATATGTACTTATAATATGTGAGAACAGTATGCCTAACATTCCAAATACTAGAATGTAATATTTTTTACTTTCACCAAATAATATTTCATATATTCCTCTAATAACTAGTGGAATAAATACTATTGTAATTGTTTCTGCCAGGGCACCTCTTTCAAACATATCAATAAAGCAATACGATGAAAATCCATATAAAATTACTGCTATTAAAGCACTTTTGTTACTCTTATTTATTCCTTTAATTGAAAAATAAATTGAAATAAGTGATGATAATTTTATTAAAACTAAAAATACTTTATACGATGTAAATAATTTTATACCTAAAACATTTAAAAATGCCGGAATATACAAAAATAGATCAGGATAAAATAATCCACTTCCATATCCATAGTTGTTTAGATATTTAAAATATATTGGATAACCTATATACCCATGTCTTATATTTTCTGCTATTGCTTCAATTCTTTTTAAATGAAAATTAATATCACCGCCATATGGTAAATCATTCATTATTACTGGCAATGTTGAAATAATTGTTATTATACTTATTAATATAATAGTATATTTTTTATTTTTAAATTTGCTCAATGTTATCACCACGTTTTTTAATTATATATATATGATACGTTAATGAAATTACACCTATTAATGTCATTAGCTTTCCCACTTTACTAATTGTTGTTCCTTCATAATATATTTCTATTTTTTTTGTATCTTTATTTATATCTACATTTAATAATCCATTTTTTCCTTTTGCTACGTTATACTTTTTCCCTTCTTCTTCTGCAGTATAACCTTTATAATAAATTAATGGAACTTCTATTTGTTCTTTGTATTTTAATATTTCTACATTTAATTTTTCAAAATCATAGCTATATTTAATATTTTTATTTTTATAATTCTTTATTATTTCTTCATAGTTATCTTTCATTTCAATTGGTAGATATTCCCCAAACATTATACTATTTGGATATAAATTATCGTATATGTATGAATTAACAAATGTTAAGCTGCAGTTGAATATATATATAAATATTGTATATCCTAATATTATTTTTTTTAATTTAATATTTTTATTTTTCTTTAATAAGTCACATGTGACAACTAATAACAGTACTGTTATTAATCCATTAAGTCTCCATGGAAATTGAATTATGGATAAAACTTTATATACTATTGGTATTTTCCACAATGGTCTTAAGAATGTTGCTATTAGTAATATAATTGAAATTATATATATACTATTTATAAATTTATTTTTTTCTTTTATCTTAGGAAAGAAAAATATTGTTATATAATACATTATTCCTATTCCTGGTGGCAACCATTCATCATATATAATTGGTTGAAAATCCATAAACAGTGCTAATATTGGTACACAGTTTTCTATAATCATTACATGGGCTGCTAAATTAAATTTATCTGATATTAACTGTTCAATCATTGGTAGCCAAAAATAAGCGGTTGTCAACATTGAAAGTATAATATGTATTATGAAATATTTAATTCTGTTTTTATCTTTTAAACATTTATAATTAATTATTGAAAAGATAATTATGAAAAAAATCATCATATATGTTGTTATTATATGCGATAGCATCAGTCCTATTAAGCCAATTGATAGATAATAACCTTCCTTATAGTTTTCATAAAATATTTTGTATAATCCTAGTATAACTAATGGTATAAATACAAATGTTATACATTCACCTAGAGCGCCTCTCATATACATATCTGTGAATCTATATAATGATGTTGCATAGAGTATTATTCCTACGTTTGCTATTTTATCGCTTTTTGTGATGTTTTTTATGCATGTATTTATACTTATTAAGGATACAAGATTTATTAATAATATAAATATCTTACATGAATTAATAATTGAAATACCTAATTTATAAAAAAATGCGGGAATATATAGAAATATATCTGGATAAAATAATCCGTTTCCATATCCGAAATGGTTTAAATAATTATAATATACTGGTATCATTTTTAATATACTTAAATTATCTGCTACTCCAAGTATCCTCTTTAAATGAAAATTAATATCATCACCTTGAACTAGCCCATTTTTTTGATAAAAAATAGGTATACTACTAATTATAGTAAATAATATTATGAACAATACCTTTTTATATTTTTTCTTCATACTTATTCTTCTTCCTACAACTTGTTACATATATTGTGCATGCTATGATACTTGATATACTCATTATTATTCCTATTTCTAATCCTGGTTGCTTATATCTTACTAATATATCTGATTCACCTTGTTCTAGTTCTACACCTATAAATGTGTTCAAAACTTTTTTATATTCTTTTAATTTACCATTTACATATATTTCAAAGCCTTTTTCATATGGTAGTTTTATCATTAATGTTCCACCATTTGAGTTTATTTTACCCTTTAAAATATTTTTATCAATTTCATAATCTAGTTGTTCAAATTTAATATTATTTAATGTTTCTTCATATTTCTTATAATCAAAATAATATACTTTTATATTTTTTTCAGTTGACTGTTTTAAATTGATTTTCAATAAATTATCGTTACTTTTCAAAATATAGTAATCTGTACTTTTATATATTATATTCTTCTTATTATTTTCAAAGGCATCTTCATTATTTTTTGTATATATATAGTATAATGTATCTTTTTTTGTCTCATATGTATATTCATCATCTATATTATTTTTTATTGGGACTTCCTTATAAAAACTTTCATTTGTTCCTGTTATACATTCAAATACTTTTTGATCATATGGAAATTCAAAGTTTATATCATTACATTCATCTTTTATGATATATCCAATACTTAAAACATTTTTATTCTCATATATATATGCATTATTTTCTACTTTTGTTTTTAGTTTTCTACTATTATCTGGTTCATCACTTATAATTATTCTTGGGCCTATTAATGAATCAATTATTGGAGATTGCAAATCAAATAAATATAAATTCGTAAAATCTGTTTCGTTGTGTCCTGCTTTTGATAAGAATTCTATATTCCTATAGTTTATTGTTGATAGGAATGTATTTATTCCCCTATAGCTGTATATAAGTGAATTGTTGTAATGACTATTATTACTCTTTAATTCTATTGAATCTCCTTTATATTCTTTTATTATTGTTTCATAATTATAATTAATCTCTTTTCTTTCTGCAAATTCAGAATTATTAAATATTATTGAAATATTTAGGATGTTATCGATTAGAATTAATGACGCAATTAAAATATTTTTCTTATTATTGTTTTTAACAAATATTAAAACTATAAAATAACTTATTAATAACGCTATTGTAATCCATATCAATTTATAATTTAGAAATGAATAATAATTTCCAAAAAATGTAATTATTATGAAATAAATAGAAATAATTAAGTAAAGTGCCATATATAATAATATTGTATCTTTTTTTATTTTTAAATTTTCATATGACTTATATGAAATTCTTATTAGAAATAAGCATAATAAGAAACTATATCTAAAACTATAAAAGAATGGAACTGTGAACAAATGCCAAATATAATCAAATATCTTTATAAAACATGGAATTACCATAATTAATATAATTATTGCAGTATATAGTCTTTCTTTTTTATTTATATTTTTATTTGTTATGAATATATATACTAATGGAATTACTATTATTGAACAGTATAGATTCATACTTGTATAATTCAATGTATTATTTAAATTTAGTGTCCCTATGTATGTTTTTGAAAACAAGTCAAAAAAATTATAGTCAAACACTAATACTTCACTTATTTTTGTACCTCTTCCATAGTTTAGCATTTCAAATATACATGGAATCAAGAAGAACGAACACATTAATCCTGTTAATATTGAACTTATTACAAATTTTTTTGTTATTTTTTTTATTATTTCTTTATCTTTTTTTATATTATATTTTATTAATACTTCATATATAAAATATAGAACACAAAAGATACAAAGCATATATGATATATAATAGTTAGAAAAAATCGCTACGAATAAAGTTATTATATAGTTTATAGGTGACTTATCTTCTATTATTTTTTCTAATCCAATTAAAACTAATGGTGCTATTATTACAACGTCTAACCACATTATATTTATAAAATAATTAAGATTGTATCCCATAAAAGCATAGCATAAACTAAATATTAGCAGAACTAAATTATCTTTTTTATATTTTTTTCTCATATATAAATACATTGTTAGTCCACAAAGGCTTAGTTTTATTATTATTAAATATGTCATAAATTCTGGTATATATTGTTTATCTACTAGAACTAATAATAGATTTAAAGGACTTGATAGATAATAAAATATTGTACCATACATTGTTCCTCCAAGGCCTTTAAAAAAACTATAAAATATACTGTTTGTCCCATTAAATACTTCTTTTAAATAATTAAATAATGGATAATATTGTGCATACATATCTCCTGATAAAATTGTTTTTTCTGTTAATAAACCTTTGATATAAAAAATTGTTGTATATGCTATTAGTGGAATTATAAATGATAATATAATAAATAATTTTTTTTTCTTTTTCATTTGTCACCTACTTCTCTTTTGCATAAATGTTATTGTGAATTTATTTATAATATTCTTTTGAACAAACTCCTAGGAAAAAGTAAAAATATGGTGCAACATATAATGTTTGATTTCCAATTAAAGAGCTAATTAAATAAGTAATAACAATTAAAAGGCTTATTACTAATACATTGTCTGATTCTTTTATTTTTCTTAAATTTTTAATTATTATTAATGCTACATATATTATAAATGAGGATGCTGCTATCATTCCATTTGATAGTGCTAGTTCTAACATAATGTTATGTGGTTTATCAACATTTATATCATACTGTTCATATTCATATTTTATATTTTCAAATCCATATCCAAGTATTGGTTTTTCTTTTAAAAGTTTTATTCCTGTTTTCCATATTATACCTCTACCTGTACCAAAATTATCAATATTATCTCCTTTTGTTTCTATTACTGTATTTGTATCACTTATTATTTCTTGTACATTGTGTTTTACAATATTATAGTTATTTCTATTTGTTATGCATGACATTACAACAAATGATAAAAATATAATTAAAAGTTCTTTTGCTTGTTTCTTTTTAATAATTAAATATATTGTAATAAGAAATAAAAACACTATATATGATACAAATACCCCAAATGTGTCATTTAAGATCATTGTATATATTAGTATTGAATGTGATGTTGCAAAAACAATTTTTTCTTTAGAAGTCTTTGCATTCATATATGCAAAGACTGAACAAATAGTTGCAATTAATAAATAATATCCTGCATGATTAAAATGATCAAATGTTCCCTGTATAAAATAATAACTGGTTGTTGGAATATTAAATAATATATTACTTATATCTGTTTTAAAAATCATTAGTATTGATAATATTGTTGAGACTATTGTAATTTGTTTTATACTTTTAGTTATTGTTCTATTATCTAATTTTAGTCCTAAGTATAGAAAGCCTAGATATCCTATTAAAGTTATAAATCCTTCTAAATTGTATCCTATAAATGCCTCATATTTATACTTGGCTGTTATACAAGATACAAATGTAAATATTATATATATTAAAATAGGTATGTTTTTTTTACTTATAATATTTTTATATTCTTTTTGGATTATCATTTCTAAAAAGAATACGCACATTATTAATATAGGAAGATACCATATGATTTGTGATGGTATTTTTATTATATTAAATATAACTGCTATTAATGGAGTAAAAATTAACAAGTTAATTATTTGATTCATTATATCACTGCTTTCGTTATTTTTTTTTATATATAATTTTCCGTGTTATTTCATAAAAAATTTTGTCTTTTGTTAAAGATAATACTAATATATAAAATATTATTCCTGTTAAAATTTGTAAAATCAATATGATTAGATTAGATGATATCATTCCTATTAATTTCACTATTATATACATTATAACAGAATACAAAGTATATTTAAGAATTAATTCTATATTTTGTTTCGTATTTATCATTTTTTTTAATATTGGTAGTTCAATTAATAGAACAATTATTTCTGTAATTATTGTCGTAATTGATACACCTATTGATGCTGAGTTCTCTATAAGTATCATGTTTAAAACTAAATTGATTATTGTACCAATTAGTATATAAACTGTGAATTTCTTTTCTTGCTTTGTTGATATTAAAAAATGTTCAACAATACCTGTTAGCGCTATTGGCAAAATGGATATTGAGAGAATTTTTAAAAGTATACTTATTTTTTGAAATTCTTGCCCAAAAAAAACTTTCGTTAAATTTTGTGATACAGCTATTAATCCAAAGATTATTGGTATTGTGATGAATAAAATAGAGTTTGTAAGCTTATTAATGTATTCATTTATTTTCTTGAAATTTTTCTTTTTGAATTCATATGACATTACTGGTACCATTACAGTAGTTATTGATGTTACTATTTGAATTATTATTAGTATAACTTTGTTAGCATATTCATAATAACCTACTTCACTTATATTGTTTTGCAGATTTCCTAACATTATTTTATCGCATACAGTATATATCTGAATGCAAATCTGCGGTATAAATAATATTATGCAGCCTTTTATGTTCCTCATAATACTTAATTCTTTAATCTTTATCTTTTTTATTCCTTTACCTGGCAAAAATGTTAATATTAATATTGGTATAGCAGAGAATATCACTGTGATTATTATATATTTTGTAAGATCTGAATCATTTTTAATGAATGCAAATATACATATTATATTTACTATTTTACAAATTGAATTTACAATACTTATTTTTTTAAAGTTTTCGATTCCTTGGTAATACCATGTTATTTCGAACATATTCGCAATTATCTCTATTAATATGATAAGATAGTATGTTTTATATATACTTTTTAATCCCCAAAACATATAAAAAATTATTGATACTATACCTAATATTATTCCTCTTAGGATTATAAGTTCATAAAACAGTTTACTTTTCTCATAATCATTGTCTTTTACATAAGCAATTTCTCTTTGTCCATAAAGAGAAATTCCAACATTTCCTAATATTAACAAGTATGAAAGTACTGAAAAAACATAACTATGTATACCTATGTTTTCTGGTGAAAGTACCCTTGTCTTATATGGTATGGTTATTATTGGTGCGATTGCTGATATTACTTGATATATCATATTATATAAATAATTTTTTATTATTTTATTTTTTTTATTCATATTTTTCTTTTGATGCTTCTATGTATTCTTTAAATGATTCTATATTTACAATTTTATCATTCATAATATCAGCTTTTAAAGTAGAATATAATTCCTTATTTAAGTATTTATTATCTATAATCATTGTCTTTTTATTAAATTCTTCTTTTGTATAAGTGCCCCAGTCAGTTAGTTTAGTAAAGTTTATTTTATCGACATTTATTTTCTTACCTAGTTTAATAAAATCATGTATTTCTTTATAATTATCTCTTTGAACAACAAAATTTAATTCAAAAAATCTTATTTCATTATTTTTTCTATGTTCTCCTAACATCTTTAAATTTTTTACTAGCACATCAAAATTACCGCATCTCAATTTTTGATATGTTTCTTTTGTTGCGGCATCAATTGATATTGATACATATATTTCTTTATATTTTTTTTGTACTTGTTCCCAATTCTTTTTATTAAATAAAGTTCCATTGGTAAATAGTCTAATATCTTTACTTTTTATTTCATTAAAAAGTAAATTTCTATATACGGGACTCAAAAATACTTCTCCCTGACCTGCCATTACTATTTTAGATTTCTTTAACCAGTCTGTATCTGCTAATTTTTGTGCTATATACTCAGCTTTTTTACTACTCTTTGTATTATAACATTTTCTACAACTTAAACATTTTAAATTACATGCTTTGTCTATAGCAATAGTAATTTCTTCTGGATAATTCTTTAATTTAAGAATTTTAGTTTTCTTACTGTCAGTTTTTGGATGTCCAAATTTACATTTATTAAAATCGCAAAAGCAATATGTTCTATTTAATGAAGATAATTTTATTATATTTGCTCTAAAAGAATTATATGAATTAATATCATTCAATATATTACCAAATGGTAATTTAATCCATCCTGGGCAACACCCCCAAATATAACCATTGTAATCAATATTACAATAATTTTCTAAACTTGTACACTCTATATTTTTTTGTCTACTATTCATTGTTTTTATAAGCATTTCTGAATTTTTTAAATATATACTAGGTATCTTATTAATCAATTTTATATTATTTGTTTTGGGCCTAATAATATTTAATTTATTAAAAAAATTTCTTCTATTAAAATATGTTCTAAAATTGACCCATTCAATATATTTTTTAAAACCTTTATTAATAATCTTATAAATATCATTTAATTTCAAATATTCTTTTTCATGTTTTATTTTATATTTTTTTAATTCTTTTTTAACTTTTTTTATATTGCAACAAACAATCAATTTATGTTTTTTATCATATTCACTTAATTTCTTCAATATCTTGTATTTTTTCAAATTTAATACAAATGCTAATGATTCACATTCATTGTTTGAACCATATAAATAATATTCACTGTCAAACA
>CAMVNW010000017.1 GCA_947168965.1 uncultured Caryophanales bacterium | reverse complement strand
GCGCAACATACTATGGACTATTATTATCAATACTAAGTGAAGCACAAGTAACAAACGAAAATGTTGATAAAAACTTACCAAAACTAAAAGAATTCTATATTAAATCAGGATACATGAATAATACACCAGCAGACCTATTTGAAAGATATCTAAAAACAGGTATGGGTGGAGAACCAATGATTGTAGACTATGAAAAAAGTATAATAGACTTCGCAAACTCTTCACCAGATGCATTCAATCAAGTAAAAGACGATATAAGAATATTATACCCAACACCTACAATATGGAACTCACACTGCTTTGCAGCATTCACAGAAAATGGACAACTATTATACACTGCATTAAACGATCCAGAAATAGGGCAAATAGCTTGGGAGAAATATGGATTCAGAACAGGTGTAACAGGTGGAACATATGATGTATCAAATATCGGAATAGGTGTACCACAAACAATAACAAGTACAGTATCAAGCTTAAAAATGGATACATATAATAAATTAATTGATTATTTAAAGGGAAATTAATTTATGGATTTCAAAAAAAGAAGAACAATAATAATTATATTGGCAATAGCAATATTAATAACTAGCATTATAGCCATAAAAAGTGTCGACAAATCAGATGAATATATGAAAAGATGTACAGAACCAACAACAGGAATAGTAATTGACTATAAAATGACAACAAATACAAAAAAACATGGTTCAGGTATAAAATACTTCCATCACATCACAACAAAATATATGGTGGATGGAAAAGAGTATCAAATAAAAGGAATATATATAGGAAAAAGAACAGATTCTGTAAAAATTGGTGATAAAATAAATATAAAATATAATCCAGATAATCCAGAAGAAATAATACCGAAATTTGCGACCGGATATTTAGCAATAGATGAAAGCCTAGTTAAAAAAGTAATAATAAGTATAATAACAGTATTAAGCTTAACAGCACTAACAGCTTACTTATTTTACTGTAATAAAAAATATTATAAATCCATTAATAAAAATAATTAAGGAGTAAACATGAATAAAGAAGAAACTCTAAATGAAATAAATAATGAATTAAAAACATATATAAATGAATCAAGTTTTATTTCAATGAAATGTAGAAATAAATTATTAAAAATGTTTGCAGATGAATTTAATATAAATCTAGATATATCAACTTATAAAAATGTTGATTTAGAAGTATTAGAAGACTTTACCATTAGTTATAGAAATAATATATATAAGCCAGATAATAATATAACTAATCTAGAAGAATTTATTAATAAATACAACTTATTCAAAGAAAAAGCAGATACATTAATAAAAAAACGAGAAATAGACTTCAACAACAAAAGTAATATAAATAATATAAGTAACTTAATCATAGTATTATGCCTTATAATAGCGTTCATATCAATAATAATTCTAGGAATTATAGCTTTATTCTCAGGACATTATTATGATTGTATATGGTTTATAGTAGTTATAGCCCCATGGTTATTTCCTAAATTTAAAGAAAGCTTTATTAATAGATTTATAAGAGCAAAAAATTATTTAAAAAGACTTCTTGAAAGAATAAAATAAAAAAAATAGATTATTAGGAGCACATATGAAAAAGAAATATTTTATATTAATACTAATTATAATGATTGCAATTACATTAAGCCTTATTATATATAATAGAAAACAAACAATAAAAAAATGGAAAAACATAGAAAATGATTTCAATACTGTCAATGAATTCATAATAGATTATTATAATCACGAAACAGATCCTGAAAAAAATGTTTATCTTTATTTTTATGGTGAAATGGAATTGGATAATAAATCGGAAAAAATAAAGATTAATAATGATATTGAACAAAGACTTGAAAAAATTACAGATTATATAAATACACAATCACCTGATGATAAATATTGGGATGCAATAATTATATATGTGCAACCGACATGGGTACAGTACGCCTTATTTAATGGAAGTGCTCATATTGTTTACTATCGTGAAAAAAAACCATCATTATTTGAAAGGCAGTTATTAAATCTAGAACATCTATCTGGAAATTGGTACAAAATACATAGTAAATTATACTAAACATAAAAAAGGTAACCTTTATGGTTATCTTTTTAATCGATTTTTATACCAAAACATGCGTAATCAGAAAAACTATAGAACAAGAAAAAAATATAAAAAAGTTCAACATAATTATATAATAAGAAATGTAATTATTGAATAAAATTAGAAAATCTATTATAATATTAATGTAATATTTAGGAGGATTTATGGAAGGATTAGAATTAAAAGTAGAAAAAAAAGTTGATGAAGAAAGTATAGAAAACATAACAAGTGAAAAAGTAACAGAAGAAAAAATAGAAAACTCACTTAACTATGATAACTTAACAAAAGAAGAACAAAAAGCTATAGATGAATTTAATAGTAAAATAGATGTAACAGACACAACACAAGTAATTCAATATGGAGCTGCTGCACAAGAAAAAATATCACAGTTTTCAGATAGTATCTTAGAAGATGTAAAAACAAAAAACATAGGCCCTACAGGAGATTTATTAGCTGACTTAGTAAGCCAAATAAAAGCATTCGATAAAGATGTATCAGGACAAAATAAAGGATTCTTCGCAAAACTATTTAGTAATGCTAAAAAAGAAGTAGACTTTGCTATTGCAAAATACAGTAAAATAGAAAAAAATATTGATACAATTGAAAGTGGACTAGAAAAAGATAAATTACAAATGTTAAAAGATATCAGCATCTTTGATACAATGTATGAAAAGAACCTAGAATACTTCAAAGAAATATCATTATATATAATTGCTGGAGAGAGAAAACTAGAAGAATTAAGAACAAAAGTATTACCAGAATTGCAAGAGACTGCTAAAAAATCAGGAGAACAACTAGACGTACAAAAAGTAAATGATATGGAAAACATGATAAATAGATTCGAAAAGAAAATCTATGACTTAAAAACAACAAGAATCATATCAATACAAATGGCTCCACAAATTAGACTACTTCAAAACAATGAAGCAGAACTAGTAGAAAAAATCCAAAGTTCAATTACAAATACAATCCCACTATGGAAAAATCAAATGGTACTTGCTTTAGGAATAAACAATGCAAAACAAGCATTAAAAACACAACAAGATGTATCAAAATTAACTAATGAAATGTTAGTTAAAAATAGTGAAACACTAAAACAAGGATCAATAGATATAGCTGAAGAATCAGAAAAAGCAATCGTTAATATAGAAACAATTAAGAAAACAAATGCAGACTTAATTGAAACATTAGATAAAGTAATTGAGATTCATAAAAACGGAAGAATCAAGCGTCAAGAAGCAGAAAAAGAACTTGAAACAATTGAAAAAGAACTTAAAGATAAGATGCTTGAAATTCATGTTGAAAAATAATGAACAACGACTATTTTAAAGATATATATAAAGACTTCTTTGGAGTAGAAACTCTAAAAGAAGAAAATAAAAAAATTGAAGAGAGTAGTCAGAGAATGATTACTCTTTTTGATAAAATAAACAAACTATATATAAAAGATGAATCAAAAGAATTACTAAAAAAAATAATAGAATACATGAGAAAATATAATGAAGGTATAGAAACTAATTATATTCCATTCAATATATTAATAGAAGCAAATAATAAAGAAACAAAAGAAGAATTGATTAATATATTAGAGAATGCTTCTGTAAATTATAGCTATATTAAAAATAATAATAAAAAACAAATATCACTAATTAACTTAGAAAAAGATATTAACTATGACTATGGATTTATAACAATAACAAACCTAAAAGGAATAAATAATATTGATACACAAGAACAAACAAAACTATTTAATAACCTTGAAGAATTCTTGAGTAAAGAAGAAAAAACAACAACACTAGTACTAGGAACACAAGAAGAAATTGGAAACTTCTTCCTAGGTAGAGAAAGTATAAAAAATAAATACTTTCAATTCAATATAATAGGAATTAACCCAGATATACAAGACATATATGAATATATATTAGAAAATACTAATATAGAAGATAATTTAAAACCAAACCTATTAGACTACATAACAAAAACATATAAAAATGATGACTATGTAGAATATAGAAATAACTTAATAAAATATATATCATTTAATAAAGAATTGCCTATTATAGAAGAAAAGAAATCACTAGAAGAAATATTCAAAGACTTAAACGAATTAGTTGGATTAGAAAAAGTAAAAAAAGTATTATACGATTTAGTTGATGTTATAAATCTAAAAGAAAAAGCAAAAGATCTAACAATAAAAGATATGAACCTACATATGGTATTCCTAGGTAACCCAGGAACAGGAAAAACAACAATCGCAAGAATCATATCAAATATCTTATATAATCTAGGATATATAAAAGAAAACAAACTAATAGAAGTATCAAGCAAAGACTTAGTAGGACAATATGTTGGACAAACTGCTCCAAAAACAATGGATGTAATAAATAAAAGTTTAAATGGAGTACTTTTCATAGATGAAGCTTATTCTCTAGCTGTAAAAGGAGAAAATTCATATAATGCAGAAGCAATCGCAACACTAATACAAGCAATGGAAAACTATAGAGATAAATTAGTAGTAATATTTGCAGGATATACTAAAGAAATGCAAGACTTCCTAGACTCAAACTCAGGAATAGTATCAAGAATCGGATACACACTAGAATTTGATGACTATACAACAGAAGAACTAATAAAAATATTTAATAACTTCGCAACAAAAAATGGATTTATAGTAAGTGAGGACGCAATTAAATATTTAGAAGAAGTAATAAATGAAAACAGAAACACTAAAAACTTCGGTAATGCTAGATTTGTAAGAAACATATATGAAAAAACAGTAATAAAACATGCAACAAACGTAAAAGACAAAAAACAAAACAAAATACTAAAAACATTAACAAAAGAAGATATAAGTATAGAAAACTTAAATTTTAGTTAAAAAACAAGATTAATCTTGTTTTTTTGTTTAAAAATAAAATATTAATCCATAATAACTATGGGAGGAATAATATGACACAAAAAGAACTACTATATGTAGAAGATGCAATTGGGCACGAAAATAATATAATAACTATATTGCAAGAAACAATAAAAAACGCACAAGATGAAAGAATCATAAACTTCTTACAAACAGAACTAAGTGGACATGTAAAAATGAAAGAAATATTAATAAGTAAATTGGAGGAAACTGCAAATGTCTGATCAATTATTAATGGATAACTATCTATTAGTATTAAAAAGTACGATAGAAGTATATATACATGGAACACTTGAAAGTTCAAATGAAGACATAAGAGAATTATTAAAAGAAGGATTAAAAAATACATTAACACATCAAGCAAATACATATGATGAAATGACAAAATATGGTTGGTACACAATTAAAAATGTAGAATCTACAACAGTAAAACAAACACTATCAAATGTTACAAACAGTTAAGAGAGAAATCTCTTTTTTTTATCAAAAAAATATGCTATAATTACATTAGGAGGTAGTGAAATGTTAGGAATGAGTTTAAGTTCACTAATAACAGTTATACTAATTGGAGCCATTTCGGGATGGATTGCTAGTATAATTATGGGAACTAAAGGCGGACTTGTAAGAAACATCATAATTGGTATAATTGGAGGATTCCTAGGATCATTTATATTCAGATTATTTGGATTTAATGTATCAAATCTTATAGGAACAATTATATCATCAGTAGTTGGTGCATGTGCATTAATATTTGTAGGAAAAATATTATTTAAATAAGAATCGCAAGATTCTTTTTCAGTAGGGAGAATTTATGGAAGAATTACAATTAAAAATAGAAGAATTAAATAAAAGAATAGAGTTTTTAGAAAAGCAAGAAAAAAAGAGAATCAATAAGAGAAACTTACAAATAGCGCTTAAAATAATAAAAGTAATAGTAATATTAGCTATAATAGGAATAGTATATGTAAAGGTTAATAATAAAGTAATAAAGCCAACAAAAGAAAAAATAGACTTTGTAGAAGATAAACTTACAGTAGTAGATGAAAAAGTAGACAAAGTAGAAACATTTGTAAAAGATAAGTGGGAATCACTAAAAGGATTAAACCCATTTAAAAATAATTAGCACTCACACTTGACAAGTGCTAAAATATGTGATATACTTATAACGTAGTAAGAAAACTACAGGTATTAAGATTATATTAGTCGTAATACAAAAAGAAAGGAAGATGATTTATATGATGTTAGTACCAAGAAGAAATTTTGATTTGTTTGATGACTTTTTTGACGATAACTTCTTCAATAAAAAAGAAAAAAACTTAATGAAAACAGACATAAAAGAAAAGAAAGATAAATACATAATTGAAATGGATTTACCTGGATTTGAAAAAGAAAACATTAAACTAGAATTAAATAATGGATACCTAACAATAAAAGGTAAACAAGAAAATAAAATTGATGAAGAAGAAGAAAAATATGTTCACAAAGAAAGATTCTATGGAGAATGTACAAGATCATTCTTTGTCGGAGATAATATTAAAGAAGAAGATATCGATGCAGAATTTAAAAACGGAATATTAAAAATAGATATTCCTAAAAAAGAAGAACAAAAAGAAATTCCAGAAACAAAACAAATTGAAATTAGATAAGTATGATTTATAAAGTGGAGAAATCCACTTTTTCTTTTTAATAAAAAATGATATACTTAAATAGGTTATTAATATGAATTGTCAATAAGGATATAAGTTTAACAAGTACCAATTATCTTGATATTTATATTAAAAATAAGAGAATGTTAATATCAGTTGACAAATTTCCAATCAAAATTGGTAGAACGCAACTGATAAAATTAATATAATTTTTGTGTGAGGTGAAGAAAATGAATATAGGAGAAAAACTATACGAATTAAGAAAGGAAAAACATTTATCCCAAGAAGAAGTAGCAGATAAACTAAATGTTACAAGACAAACAATATCTAAATGGGAAACAAATCAGTCAACTCCAGACTTTGACAAAATTAAACCATTATGTGAATTATATGGAATAACAGCAGATGAATTACTAACAGGAGAAAAGAAAGAAAAAGAAGAACAAGAATTAACAAATATGGATAAACAAAATATAAAACAAAAAAGAGCACAAGGAATATCTTTAGGAGTGTTATTTTACTTTATAGCTTTAGTATGGATAATGATATCAATACCAGTACTATTTATGAATCCAGTACTTGCAGCAGCAATCTTTATACTAATATGTGGACTTGCAACATATAAAATAATATATACATGTATGGTATATAAAAAAGAAAAAGAATCAGAAGAAAATACAGATGAAGAAAACTCAATAATAAAAAGAATCAACAACATAATAGATATAATATGCGTTACTATATATTTATTAATAAGCTTTGTAACAATGGCATGGCATATAACATGGATAATATTTATAATAAGCGCATTAATAAAAGAAATAGTAAAACTAATATTTGAATTAAAAGGAGATAACAATGAAAAATAATAAAGCAACAATATTCCTAATAGTATTACTATCAATAACAATACTCGCACTTATAATATTTATGATAGCTATGATGAACAAAAGAATAGGCTTTAGTTTTAGAAATTCATTCATACAAAGAATAGAAGAACTTCAAGTAGAAGAAACATATAAAAATAACTATGAAAAAATCAATATCAAAACAGACGCTGCTGATATAGAAATTAAAAAATCAGAAAATGAGGACATATACCTAAAAATCTATTCAGAAAAAAACCGCGCTAAAGTATTAGATAATGAAACAGAATTGAATATAGAAGTAACACAAAAAAAATGTGTAGGTATATGTATAAATAATAAACTATCAAAAGTAGAATTATATATCCCAGAAAACTATAACAAAAAAATAAATATAGAAAATAAATATGGTGATATAGAAATCGAATCATTTGAAAATTTAAATCTTGATATCAAAGAAGATGCAGGAGACATAAAAATAGGTGCTTCAAACATAGTAAACATTAATAATAACTATGGAGACATAAAAATAAATGAAATAAAAGTTGGTACTATAAACGAATCAGCTGGTGATGTAGAAATAAATAAAGTAAATAGTATAGATATAAAAAACAACTATGGAGATGTAAAAATAACAGAAATAAATGAATACGTAAAAATTGATTCAGATGCAGGAGATATAAAAATAAATAACTTAAAAATAACAAAAGACTCTACTATTGAAACAAATACAGGAGACATAAAAATAGATAATACAAACGAAATATATATAGATTCAAAAACAGATATAGGTGAAACAAGAATAAACAAAAATAATGACAAATCAGAAATAACATTAAAAATAAAAAATAATGTAGGAGATATTAGAGTAAATTAGACAGATAAAATATCTGTCTTTTATGATATAATTAAATAGAGGGATAAAATGATATACTACTTATTAATAATAAACATAATAACATTTATAATATATGGGATAGATAAATATAAATCAATAAAACATAAATATAGAATAAGTGAAAATACATTAATCATTTTAGCTATATTAGGAGGATCACTAGGAGCCTTCTTTGGAATGATAATATTTCATCATAAAACAAAAAAGAAAAAATTTATAATAGCGATACCACTAATTTTGCTAATTTGGGTTTACATATTAATAAAATTTTAAAATGCAACCATAAGTTGATAGAAAAAAACAGTAAAATAACATACAATTTTAACTGTGAAAAGGAGGAGTAATCAGATGAAATTTGGTGACAATTTAAGAAACTTAAGAAAATCAAAAAAACTATCCCAAGAAGAATTAAGTGAGCGTGTTGGAGTATCAAGACAATCAGTATCAAAATGGGAGTCAGGAGTCGCATATCCAGAAATGACTAATATATTAATATTATGTAAAATATTTAACTGTAAAATAAATGATTTACTAAGTGAAAAAATTGAAGACTTTAATTCATTTGATGAAGAAGTTAAAATGAATGTAGTTAAATTTGAAAAAGACAAACAAAAGAAAATGAAAACACTTACAAAAATATTATCTTTAATAGGTAAAATAGCAGGAATAGTAGTTAAAGTAGCAATTCCATTTGTTATAATCGCAATGGTTACAATTCCAATATTATTATCAAACATTGACATAGTAGATAATAAAGTTATCTCAAAAAATTTAGATATACAACTAGTAGAACACAATGATAGGATAAACATTACATACAAAGGACATACAACAGTAACAGATATTAAAAATAATGAACTAGAAGACTTAAAAATAGTTCTAAAAGAAAATAAAACCGCAACAATAGTTAAATTTGAATTAGGATTCACAACACTAGTAGTATTCCTAGTAATACTTTCAATGTTATTAAAACACTTAGAAGAATTATTTGATAATATCAATAAAGGAGATACACCATTCACACTAGTAAATGTAAATCATATCAAAAAAATGTCATATTGTATGATTACATGCATAATACTATCAGGAATAGGAGAAGGCATATTAAATAGCGCAGTAAAAGAAGATTTTTCATTCGGACTAGAAATGTTTGATATAGTAGAAATATTATTCCTATATGCATTATCATATATATTTGAATATGGATATGAAATCCAAAAAGACTCAAATGGAAAAATGTATGGAGAAGAAAATGAATAAAGAAAAATTTATAAAGACATTACAAGAAAAATTAAATATAGATGAAAATACCGCAGTAATCATTAATAATACTATAGAAAATAATAATATATTTATAAAAAAAAATAAAGAAAAAATAGTAAATGATTTAATGAATGATTTAAAAATCAATCTAAAAGAAGCAGAAGACATATATGAAAAAGTAATGGATTTAATTACAACAACAATAAAAAACAAAATAAAACATCCATTTAGAAAAGATTAACAGATTTTATATCTGTTTTTCTTTATATATGATAAAATAAATTAGGAGGTTTTATAATGAGAATGAATAAACAAGAATTACTAAAACTATTAGACTCAATTAAAATCAACAAAGAAGAATTCTGGATACTATCAAGTAGTGCACTTGTATTAAGAGATTTATTTCCAGACGCAGGAGATCTTGATATAGCTGTAACAGATAAGGGACTAGAAGAATTAAAACAAAACTATAATCTAAAACAAAAAGAAAACGGATGGTATATAGTAACAGATAATATAGAATGTGTATGCGACGGAAAAAAAGAAAACCTAAAATATCAACCAGAACTAGTAGAAAACTATTATGTACAAAACCTAGAAGAATATTATGAATACTTACTATCTAGTAATAGAGAAAAAGACAAATTAAGAATAAAAATTGTAAAAGAAGAATTAAACAAAAATTAACAAAAAATTAATAATAATGTTGACTATAAATTAATTACAAGTTATAATTATATATAGGATATGTTTGAAAAAATCAGATGCTTCCTTTCTTTGAAAAAGAAAGGTGGTGGTATTATGACAAAAAGAGAAAAATCATACTTCACAATAATACTACTTTTATTTACAGTAATAATAAAATTATTATTTAAATAAAAAATACATCTGAGTTCAACAAATGTTGATTTCAGATGTAAAACCAAACTGGGAAACATCTGAACGTGACTTCAGACATATCCTTTTTATTATATGAAGAATTCCTTCACTACATACATTTTAACACAAAAATAACTAAAAATCAATAATTAACTAAAAATTAAAATTCAAAAAAACAATTCTTTTTACTTAAAATAATTCTTTATAATATAAAAAAGTGGTATAATGTTTTAGGAAGGTGATAATATGTCAAGAATTAAAGATGTAATTGGACGTGAAATATTAGACTCACGTGGAAATCCAACTGTTGAAGTTGATGTAATATTAGAAAGTGGAATAATGGGTAGAGCCGCAGTTCCATCAGGAGCCTCTACTGGTGTAAGAGAAGCACTAGAATTAAGAGACAAAGAAGATAGATACATGGGAAAAGGTGTTAGAAAAGCAGTTTCACATGTAAATAATGAACTAAGAAATCTAGTAATAGGAATGGATGCTTTAGATCAAAAAGCACTAGACTATGCAATGATAGAACTAGATGGAACAGAAAATAAAGAAAGATTTGGAGCAAACGCAATACTAGGTGTTTCAATGGCCGCAATGCGTGCAGCAGCAAACTTTAAAGGATTACCTTTATATAAATATATAGGAAACGGTACTACTTTACCAGTTCCAATGATGAATATCATAAATGGAGGAGCACATGCAGATAACAAATTAGACTTCCAAGAATTTATGATAATTCCTCAAAGAGACACAATAAAAGAAAGAGTAAGAGTTGGAGCAGAAGTATTCCATAACCTTAAAAAAGTTCTAAACGAAAAAGGACTTGCTACAGGAGTAGGAGATGAAGGTGGATTCGCACCAGACTTAAACTCAAATGCAGAAGGATTTGAACTAATCATAGAAGCAATCAAAAAAGCAGGATATGTTCCAGGAAAAGACGTATGTTTAGGAATAGACGTAGCTGCTTCAGAATTCTATGAAAATGGAAAATATAATCTAGTAGGAGAGGGAAGAAGTTTAACAACAGAAGAATTAGTAAACTTCTACGAAGAATTATGCAGTAAATATCCAATTATTTCAATCGAAGACCCAGTAGATGAAAACGATTGGGAAGGATTTAGACTTGTAACTGAACGCTTAGGAGACAAAATCCAATTAGTAGGAGATGACCTATTCGTTACAAATAAAAAATGTCTACAAATGGGAATAGATAACCATGCAGGAAATGCAATCCTATTAAAAGTAAATCAAATTGGAACAATAACAGAAACATTAGAAACAATAGAACTTGCTAGAAATAATGGATATAAAACAGTTATATCACATAGATCAGGAGAAACAGAAGATACAACAATTGCTGATTTAGCTGTAGGATTAAACCTAGGACAAATTAAAACTGGATCTCTTTCAAGAACAGATAGAATCTGTAAATATAATCAATTAATGAGAATAGAAGAAGAATTAGAAAAGGCATAAATTTATGCCTTTTTAGTGTTTTTAAGAGAAAAATCTGATAAAATAAAATTGGTGAGAAAAATGAAAAAGAAATCATTAATACTAAACATATTAATCACACTATTAACAATATTCGCATCAATCATAATGTTTACAGGAATAAAAATTACACATGGAGCAGAACCACTACTAGAAACATCAAAAATAGGAATGTTCAAATTCTTTACAGTAGATTCAAATATATTTATGGGTTTAATATCATTACTATTCATAATAAAAGAAATAAAAAATGAAGAAATAACTAAAAACATGTACAGATTAAAACTAATGTCAACAACCGCAGTATCACTCACATTCATAATAGTATTCACATACCTTGGACCAATCGCAGCAGGCGGAATAAAATCAATGTTACAAAATAGTAATTTGTTTTTTCATTTAATAATACCAGTATTAAGTATAATAAATCTAACACTATTTGAAAAAACAGATAAATTAAAAAGAAAAGATACATTATATGGAATAATACCTACAGTTATATATGCATTATTCTATTTAACAAATATACTAATTCATGTAGAAAATGGAAAAGTATCACCAATATATGATTGGTATTGGTTCGTACAAGGTGGCATAAAAACTGCTATAATAGTCGCACCAATGATAATATTAATTACATACATAATAAGTTTAATATTATGGAAAATAAATAGAAAGGAGAAAGCATGATACCAGAATTTTTAATAGAACTATTAACTAACCAATACGGAGAATATTTAACAAATGAAATCTTAAATGGATATCAAGAAAAAAGAAAAACAACACTAAGAATAAACACAGTAAAAACAAATAAAGAAAACATAAAAAATATATTAGATAAAGAAAATATAAAATATGAAAATGTACCATGGTATGAAGACGCATTAATACTAGATGAAGAAAAAAACATAAGAGAATTAGACATCTATAAAAATGGAGAAATATACATGCAGAGCCTATCATCAATGATACCTCCAATAGTATTAGAGCCCAAAAATGAAAAAATACTAGATATGGCAGCGTCCCCTGGAGGAAAAACAACAGAAATATATAACCTATCAAATAAAGAAGCATTAATAACTGCAGTAGAAAAAAATCCTATAAGAGCTGATAGACTAAAATATAATATTAATAAACAAGGTACAAGTGCAACAATACTTGTAACAGATGCATCAAAATTAGATGAATTCTTTAGATTTGATAAAATCTTATTAGACGCACCATGTAGTGGATCAGGAACACTTAGTACTCTAGATAATTCACTTAACCATTTCAATAAAAATCTAATAAAAAATTCAGTAGAAACACAACAAAAACTATTAAATAAAGCACTACAAATATTAAAACCAAATAGTACAATGGTATATTCAACATGTTCAATACTATATGAAGAAAATGAGTCTCAACTAGAAAAACTAATAAAACAAAACAAAATAGAAATAATACCAATCAATGAAGAAATTTTCAAAGATATCCCAAAACTACCAACAAAAATTAAAGGAACAATATGTGTATTACCAAATAAATTATACGAAGGATTCTTTGTAGCTAAAATAAAAAAACACTCGTAATAACACACGGTACAAGTATGACATTTCTACTAATGAAATTCACTGATATAGAAATAACAGATATAAACAAAAAAATAAGAAAAATAAATTATAAAAATAAAATAATATTTGAAAATAAATTTGACTTCCTAGAAACTTTCAAACTAACATTTAAAGAAAAAGAATTAATAAATATAGAAAGTGTAGGTAATATAAATGAAAATATATAATATAAAAGAAAAACAAGAGTACATAGAAGAAATAGCGAGCCTTTCAAAAATAGAATGGGCAGAATATAATACAGAAGAAGAACTAAATAATAAGATACAAGAAACAATAAACAAAATAAAAAATAACTTAGATAATCCAAACTATTGTAAACTAATACTATTAGATGAAGATAAACTAGTAGGATTTATATCAATATTCCCAACTGATGGAGATGAATACCAAGAACTAACACCATGGTACGCAACAATGTATGTAAAAAAAGAATATAGAGGGTTAGGATATTCTAAAATACTAAATGACGCAATACTAAAAGAAGCAAAAAAAAGAGGATTTAAAAAAATATATCTAAAATCAGAATTAAAAAACTACTATGAAAAATTTGGAGCTAAATATATGGATGACCTACAAAATGGAGAAAAACTATACTATATAGATTTATAAAAGGAGTATGAAATGAAAGATAAAACAACAAAACTTATATTTACATTTTTTATAGGACTAAGCATACTTCTTTTCCTATTTGGAATGTTAGTATTAATAGTAAATATAAATAAAAAAAAGAATTGTACTGAACCAGTGATTGCAACAGTTACACAAATAAGAAAATCAAACAATTCAAAACATAAAAGAAATCCATATAAACGTACATATAGACCTGTCTTTTCATATGAATATAATAATAGAAAATATGAAATCAAATACGGAAAAGGATATAAAGATAAAAATAAATTTAAAATAGGAAAAGAATATAAAATATATGTAAATCCAAAATTTCCAAGTCAATTTATTATAGAAGGTCATGAGAAAGATATTGATACATTAGCAATATCCGCACCTATTATTGGAGCAAGTATGACAACACTATTTTCAGTAATATACATTATATATAAAAGACTATATAATAAAAATATATTGCCATATAAAAAGAGGACAACTTAGTCCTCTTTTAAATTATCATCTTTTAACTTATTATAAATATCAACTACATCAAATAACTCTTGTTTTTCATTATAAAATGGTTTAATATGCAAATGAAAGTGCTTAACCTCCTGACAATCACCATTGTTTTGTTCTAATTGAACACCATCACAGTTAAGCTTATTAATTAATAACTTCTTAACATATCTAGCTACATCCATAATATGAACTAAAGTTTCATTATCAATATCATCAATATCCTTAAAATGCTTTTTAGGAATAACCAATGAATGTCCATTACTAAAAGGATTTATATCTAAAAAAACTTTAACAGAATCATCCTCAAAAATGGTATAGCTAGGAATTTCCTCCTTAATTATTTTACAAAATAAACAATCCATAATATCATCTCCATAACTATTATACCAAAAAAAATAAAATCATAAACAAAAAGAGATAAAAAATCTCTTACGTGAATATCTGCGAATATTCTATTTATATTATGTAAAAAAAAGACTTTTCTATTCAAAAAAAACATAAATTAATGTATAATAACTAGAGGAGATGATTTTATGCATACATTAAAAATAAAAGATTTAACAGTATCTGTTGAAAATAAAACAATATTAAAGAATTTTAATTTAGAAATAAAAAGTGGAGAAATCCATGCAATAATGGGACCTAATGGAACAGGAAAAAGTACACTATCAAAAGTAATAATGGGAGATTCAAATTATAAAGTAGAAAAAGGTAATATTTACTTTGACGATAAAGAAATAAATAATATGCCAACAGATGAAAGAGCTCGTCTTGGATTATTTTTAGGTTATCAAATGCCACCAGAAATTGAAGGTGTATCAAATGCTGATTTTTTAAGAGCAGCAATACATAACAAAGACGAAAACTTTAAACTTTATGATTTTATAAAGAAAATAAACACAAACGTAGAACAATTAAGCATGGATAAACAAATGATTCATAGAGGAATAAACGAAGGATTCTCAGGTGGAGAAAGAAAGAAAAACGAAATACTTCAAATGTATATGTTAGAACCAAATACAATAATACTAGATGAAATAGACTCAGGATTAGACGTAGACAGCCTAAGAGTAGTTGGGGAAAACGTAATGAAATATTATGAAAAAGAAAAACCAGCAATCCTTTTGATCACACACTATCAACGACTACTAGACTATATAAAACCTGATTACGTACATATAATGAAAGAAGGAGCTATTGTAAAAACAGGAGATAAAAATCTAGTTAGCGAAATAGAAAAATATGGATACGATGATAAAAAATTAGGGACAAATGTAGTTGAGGAAAACTAAAATATGAATAAAATAATTTTAGAAAATGATAAAATAAAAAAAGAAGAATTAGACGAATCCATCAAATATGATCTATTTACAAACGATACATTTGGAATATCATCATTAACATTAGAAATAACAAAAGATACATCACTAGAAATAGATTATGACTTCAAAGAAATGACAAAAATAGAAACAATAATAGTAGTAAATAAAAATGTAAATTTACAACTATTTGAAAAAATAACAGGAACAAATGCAAAAAAAAGAACAAAGTATTATCTAAAAGAAAATTCAAAAGTAAAAATATCGAAATTTAACAATATAGAAGAAATAAAAGAATATACAATAATAAATCTTGACGAAAAACATGCAGTTATTGAATATAATCTAAAAACAATATCAGAACATGATGAAAACTACGATATACTAACATATCATAACGCAAGTGAAACAATAAGTAAGATAAATCCAAATGGAGTAAATATAAAAGATGGAAAATTGAAATTCAACGTATCATCATTCGTACCAAAAAAAATAGTAAAATGCGATGCATCGCAAAATAATAAAATAATAAATTTAACAAATAATGAATGCATAATAAATCCAAATCTATATATAGATGAATATGACGTAACAGCAAACCATTCAGCATGGATAGGAACATTCAAAAGTGATGAATTATTCTATCTTATGAGTAGGGGAATAAGTAAAACCGATGCAATAAAATTACTAATAAAAGGATTTCTAACAAACAAAATGGATATTGCAGAAGAAGAAAAAGAATTAATTAAAAATACAGTTGATAATTATTGGAGGTGAACATATGAGAGAAGACTTCCCAATGTTGAAAAAAGACATAATATATTTTGATAATGGGGCAACCACACTAAAACCAAATGTTTTAATAGAATCATTAAAAGACTACTATGAAAACTATTCAGCAAACGCACATAGAGGAGACTATGACATAAGTTTAAAAGTAGACGAAATGTATGAAAATACAAGAAAGATAATAAAAAACTTTATAAACGCAAAAAAAGAATCAGAAATAATATTCACAAGTGGCGCAACAGATTCATTAAATAAAATAATTTTTGGATACTTTAAAAATATACTAAAAGAAAACGATGAAGTATTACTAACAAAAGCAGAACACGCATCAAATATACTTCCATGGTTTGAACTAAAAGACGAACTAAAACTAAACATAAACTATATACCACTAAATGAAGACTATGAAGTTACACTAGAAAATGTAAAAAAATCAATTACAAAAAACACAAAAGTAATATCAATCGCACACATAAGTAACGTAGTAGGAGACATAAGACCAATAAAAGAAATAATAGAATATGCACATAAAAATAATATATTAGTAATAATAGATGGTGCACAATCAGTTCCACATATAAAAGTAGATGTACAAGACTTGGACATAGACTTTCTAGCATTCTCAGCACATAAAATGTGTGGTCCAACAGGAGTAGGAGTATTATACGGAAAAGAAGAACTATTAAATAACATAAAACCATTAATATATGGTGGAGGCATGAACGCATCATTTGATTATGATGGAATAAGAATATATAAAGAACTACCATACCTACTAGAAGCAGGAACACCAAATATCGCAGACGTAATAGCATTTGGAAAAGTAGTAGAATATATAAATAATATAGGAATGGACATAATAGAAAAAACAGAACAAGAATTAAAAAAATACGCAATAGAAAAACTAGAACAAAATGAAAACTTAATTATATACAATAAAAATAGTAAAAGTGGAATAATAACACTAAACTATAAAGAGGTGTTCGCACAAGATCTAGCCATATATTTAAATAAATATAACATTTGTGTAAGAGCAGGAAACCACTGCGCAAAAATATTAAAAGATGAATTAAAAGTAAAAAACACATGTAGAATAAGCATGTACTTCTATAATACAAAAGAAGAAATAGATAAACTTGTAAACGTATTAAATAACAAAAATATAAAAGATGAAATAATATAACTTGCAAAAAACATAATAATATGATAAATTATTAAGGACTGGAGGATTAAAATATGAAAATATTATTAATTATAGTATCAATTTTAATAATAGCGCTAGTACTATTACAAAGTGGAAAAGCAGAAAGTGCTTCAAGTATAATTACTGGTGGAAATGACGACCTATTCGCTAATCGTAAAGAAAGAGGCGGAGAATTATTTATCTCAAGACTTACTTTAGGATTAGGAATTGTATTCTTTATAATATGTATGTTCTACGGATTCTAAGATGAAAATTCATCTTTTTTTTTATAAAAAAATATATTATAATTAAACTGGTGATAATATGATAGAAAGAAAAAGTATGAAAAAATATATATTAGAATATATAGAATACGTAGAAAAAAATAAAGAAAAAGCAGATAAAAAATTTATAGAAGAACATTTAATAAAAATTAATTTTTTTCAGCATGAAAGACTAATACACTTAATAGTGACAGTAACATATGCAATAATTGATATATTAGCGTTCCTAATCGGAATCGCATCAAAAAACATAATCCCAATAATAATAGGATATATGGCAATGTGCTTTCTAATACCTTATATATACCATTACTTTTTACTAGAAAATGGTGTACAAAAAATGTATAGACAGTATGATGAAATGATAAAAAAACAGTAATAATTTAAAAAACTCCAAATATAATCTAATAGATGTATGAGGAGGACAATATGATAAATAAAAAGAATTTATGGTTTTTAACACTATTCAGTCTAATACTTGTATTAAGCGTATATTATGTAACAATGCCAAGTGAACTCTTAATGACAACAAACAGTGACTATACAAATACAACAGAAGTATCAAAACAAGAAGAAGCAGAAGTATCAGTAGAAGAAAGTAGTATATTAACTGCATTAAGAATAGAAGCAGAAGAACAAGTAAGCAACGAACTAGAAGAATTACAAGCAATTCTTGTAAATGCAGACGCTAGTGCAGAAGAAAAAAACCTAGCTTATGAAAAAATAAAAAACATAAACAACATTAGAACAGAAGAAGAAAAACTAGAAAACATAATAAAAGACACATTTAATCTAAAAGCATTTGTAAAAATAAATGGAGATCAAATAAGAGTAGTAATATCTAGTGACAAACACGATACAGAACTCGCAAATAACATAATAAGAAAAATACAAGAAAACTATGAACAAAATAAATACATCTCAGTAAAATTTCAAGTATAAACCCTCACTAAAAAAAATCCCACACATATAATATTATGAGTAAAGCCACCCAACTAGGAAGTGAGGGATTATGACAAAAAGCATATTAACAAAAAGAGAAAAACAAGTCTTTGATTTGCTTGTACAAAATAAAATAACAAGAGAAATTGCTGAGGAATTAAATATAAGCGAAAAAACTGTAAGAAATCATATATCAAATGTAATGCAAAAACTTGGAGTAAAAGGAAGAGCAGCAGCAGTAGTAGAACTATTAAAAATTGGAGAAATTTCTCTATAAAAGTACATTAAATGTACTTTTTTTCATATTCTTAAATAGAGGTGGATTATGTTAAGAAAAATATACTATAAAAAAATACTAATATCGTTATCAGCACTCTTCGCATTATTTTTAATATATTTAATACCAACAGAAAATAGAGGACTAAAGAATATAAAAAGTGAAGTAACGTATATAGATGATTCAATAGAAACAAATAATATTTATCTTTTAGATAGTCATAATATGGTAAGTTTAACAAACATAATGGTATCAGGAACAGATATAGAGACAAAAGCAAAAGACCTAATAGAAGCACTAATACAAGGAAGTACAAAAGAAGATCAAATACCAAATGGATTTAAATCAATAATACCAAGTGACACAAAATTACTAAACATAAAACTAGAAAATAATATATTAAAAATAGATTTTTCAAAAGAACTATTAAATATAAAAAAAGAATTTGAAGAAAAAATGATAGAAGCACTAACATATACATTAACAAGCATAGATGGAATAGATGGAATAATAATATATGTAGAAGGAAATATATTAAACAAATTACCACAAACAAATATAAATTTACCAAGTACATTAGATAGAAACTTCGGGATAAATAAAAAATATGATATAACATCATCAAAAGACATAACAAGTGTTACAACATACTATGTAAGTAAAAATAATAATGAATACTACTATGTACCAGTAACAAAATACCTAAACGATGATAGAGAAAAAATAAAAATAGTAATAGATGAGCTTGGAAGTTCATCAATATATAATACAAACCTAATGAGTTTTTTAAATAACAACGTAAAACTATTAAGCGTAGAACAAAGTGAAGATACGTTGAATCTTAACTTTAATGAGTATATATATAGTAATTTAGATACAAAAGAAATATTAGAAGAAGTAATATATACAATTTGTCTATCAATAGAAGATAATTATGACGTAAATCAAATAGTTTTTAACGTAAATGATGAAGAAATTTACAAAAGTGTACTAAAAAGTATTGAATAAATTAAATAATTGCTGTATAATTAGTTTGTTCTTTGGAACAGACTGTCTCAGTAGCTCAGCTGGATAGAGCAATGCCCTTCTAAGGCAGCGGTCAGGGGTTCGAATCCCTTCTGGGACACCATTTAAGAAATTAAAGCCTTTAAAATAAAGGCTTTTCTTATACATAAAAATAAAAATACTCCTAAAAAACTCCTAAAATCTAAAATAACTTGAATATAAATAACCTTTATGTTAAAATGTATTCAGTGAAGCAAAACTTCATATAATAAAAAAAGGAACACTTAATATTGCTTTGTTGAGTGTTGCCTAAATATTTGGTATCACCTAAATCATTGATGAGTTAGGTGAATTCTTTTATATTAATACTATAAACAGTAAGAATAATAAAAGGAAGATAATCATGATTAGGGAAGATATTAATATATCTTTCTTTTCATTATATCGCCTTCCTTCGTTAGAAGATTGGCTCAACCCAACTATTAAATGTTCCTATTATACTTTACTACAAATTAACTTAAAAAATCAATAAAACTGAAAAAATATTTAAAACAAATGAAATTAAAAATAATATACAAAAAATAATTAGTATGCTATAATAAAGAAGTGAAATAAAATGTAGGTGATATTATGACTATAGAAGAAGTAGAAGCTTTAAGAAAAAAGACAAAAGATAGTCTAGTAAGAGGATT
>CAMVNW010000016.1 GCA_947168965.1 uncultured Caryophanales bacterium | reverse complement strand
GACAAGTATTATGATATTTATACTTTTGGGGATGCTCAATTATATTTTGATCAAACTCGTTATGATAATATTTTAGATGGAATATATGATGATTTTGTTTCTATGCAATATACTAAGGGAATAAATAAGTTTATTTCTAAGTGTTCTTCATTTTATGACAGTGGTTATGCATATAAGTTTAGAAATGCATATATAGATGAAGATGGTTATATTAAGTATACTTATCATGTTCCAATGTTTACTTGTTTTTTAGGTGCTGGTTTAATTACTTTAATTACAATGCTTATTTTAGTTAAGAAAAACAAAATGATTAGAAAAGCAACTACTGCTAGTCAATATTTAGATAAAAATTCTATTAATTATACGCAACATGTTGATCAATTTGTTAATTCTCATACAACTCATTATACTGTTTCATCATCTAGTGGTGGTGGTTCTCACGGTGGTTCTTCTGGTGGAGGACATTCAAGTGGAGGAGGAAGACATGGTTAGTCTTCTTTTTCTTTACGTTTTTTTTAAATTTTTTTGTTATTTTTAAAGGTATAATTTACTTTAATTTATTAAAATGATATAATTTTTATAGTTGATAGTAGCAGGAGGTAGTTATGGCTAAAAGGAAGAAAAGGAAAGAAAATAAGAAGAATACTAGTTATTTAATAGAGTTAAAAGGTATGTTATTAATTTTAATTTCTATAATTGGTATTTGTAAGTTTGGAATTGTAGGTAATTTTATAGAAAGTTTTTCTGCTTTCTTTGTTGGTGTTGCTTATAATATTTTGCTTGTTATATTATTTATTGTTGGTATATACATGATTGTAAAGCGTGATTATCCTGTGTTTTTTGATTCTAAGTTGCTTGGATTATATTGTATATGTATTGCACTTTTGATTTTTTGCCATTTGGATTATATCAAACAACTTGATGTTGATGGTACACAGATTTTTACTGAGACTATTGATAATTTGATGTCATTTGCTCATGGTACTGGTGCTGTCCAAGGTGGGGGAATGATAGGCGCAGTATTTTCTTGGTTAAGTGTTACATTATTTACTATTCAAGGTACACGTGTTGTTTCTGTTGCTTTAATTATATTTGGTATTGTTATGTTTACTGGTATGTCTATTTATGATATGTTGAGTGCTAGTAAAGCTAAGGTTAGTAGTGCTTTAAAACGTGCTGAGGGTAAACATCGTGATAAAAGTGAAAAAGAACGACTTAAGATTGAGATTCCAAATGAAGAAGATGATGCTAATGATGAACCTAAAGAAGAACATAAATTGGTTATTTCTAGTTTTGATGAGTTAAAACAACCTGAAAAACAAGAAGAAGCTGTTGTTGTTCCTGAGGATGATATTGAGATTATTATGCCTGAGGAATATGAAGAAAATAAAGAATACAAGTTACCTAGCATTGAGTTGCTTTCAAAACCAAAAAAGAAAAATTTGAATGTCAATAAGTCTAAAATTAATGAAACTGCTAATGTTTTGAAAGAGGTTTTTCATGATTTTAATATTGAGGGACATGTTGTTACTGCTCATGTTGGACCTGCTGTTACTCAATATGAAATGGAAATTAAGGCTGGTACTAAGTTAAGTAAAATCTTGGGAATTCACAGAGAGATTGCTCTTGCTTTGGCTGCTAAGGATGTTCGTATTCAAGCTCCTATTCCTGGTAAGAAAACTGTTGGTGTTGAAATTCCGAATGCTCAGACTGCTATGGTTTCTGTTCGTGAGATTTTAGAAACTATTAAGCCTGAAGATGATGATAAAAAATTACTTGTTACTTTTGGTCAAGATATAATGGGTAATCCTGTTACATGGCAAATTAATAAGACACCACATATGTTAGTTGCTGGTTCAACTGGTTCAGGTAAATCTGTATGTATTAATAGTTTGATTGTTTCTATGTTAATGCGTACTAAACCGGATGAGGTAAAATTGGTTTTAGTCGATCCTAAAAAGGTTGAGTTATCTATGTATAATGGTGTACCTCATTTACTAGCTCCTGTTGTTACTGATGCTCGTAAGGCTAATATTGCTTTGAAGAAAATTGTTGTTGAGATGGAGCGTCGTTATGATTTGTTTGAAAGTAGTGGTACTAAAAATATTGAGGGTTATAATAAATTAGTGGATAAGAAAAATGAGGAAGATCCTAATTGCAATATGAAGAGATTACCTTTTATTGTTGTTATTATTGATGAGCTTGCTGATTTGATGATGGTTGCTGCTAAGGAAGTTGAAGATTCTATTATGCGTATTACTCAAATGGCTCGTGCAGCTGGAATTCACTTAATTGTTGCGACTCAAAGACCTTCTACTGATGTAATTACCGGTGTTGTAAAAGCTAATATTCCAACTCGTGTAGCATTTGCTGTTTCTTCTCAAATTGATTCTCGTACTATTCTTGATATGGTAGGTGCTGAGAAGCTACTTGGTAAAGGTGATATGTTATTTTTACCACAAGGTGAAAATGTTCCTATTCGTGTTCAAGGTACTTTTATTTCTGATGATGAGATTAAGGCTGTTGTTGATTGGTGTATTGCTCAACAGAAAGCAAGGTATGATAATACTTTACTAATGGATGATGAGGAGATGAATGCTAAATCTTCATTTGATGGTGAACATGATGCAGAGGAGGAACCTCTTTATAATGAAATTGTTGAATTTGTTGTTACTCAAGGTAAAGCAAGTGCATCACTTTTACAACGTAGATTTCATTTGGGATATAACAGAGCTGCGCGTTGTATTGATTTACTAGAAGAAAGAGGTATTATTGGACCTAATAATGGTTCTAAACCTAGAGAAGTTTTAGTCAAACTTGAAAATGATGGTGAATAGGGTATTATTATTCAAGAATAATTAATATAATTTAAATAGGACTGATTGGTTTATCGGTCCTATTATTGTATTTTTTCGCGTTTTGTGGTATAATTTATAAAGGAGGTTTATTATGGTGTTAGAGTGGTTAGTTGTTATTCTAATATGTGCTTTTTTAGAGGCTATTACTGTTAACTTAGTCACTATTTGGTTTATAGCCAGTGGACTTGTTGCTTTGATTGTTTCTATATTTACTGATTCATTATTAATTCAGATGGGTATATTTGTTCTTCTTGGTGTTTTTCTATTGATTACTACTCGTAAGCCTTTACAACGTATGGTTAATGTTCACCGTGAAAAGACTAATCTTGATCGAATTTACGGTATGACTGGTGTTGTTACTGAAGAAATTCTTAAGAATAAGCCTGGTGTTGTTAAGGTTGATGGTAAACATTGGAGTGCTGTTAGTGATTCTGATATACCTGTTCAAAGTATTGTAAAAGTATTAGAAATAAACAGTACAAAATTAAAAGTTAAGAAAGTTGAGGATTAAATTATGGAATTATTAATTATTATTTTAGTTTTGGTAGTATTTATTGTTATACCAAATATTAAGATTGTACCACAAGCTAAGGTTTATGTTATTGAAAGACTTGGTTCTTATTATAAGACTTGGCATAATGGTTTACAATTAAAGATACCTTTTATTGATAGAGTATCTAATGTTGTTACTTTAAAAGAGGTTGTTAAGGACTTTGCTCCACAACCAGTTATTACTAAGGATAATGTTACTATGCAAATAGATACTGTTGTTTATTTTCAAATAACAGATGCTAAGTTATATACTTATGGTGTTGAAAATCCAATTAATGCGATTGAAACACTTACTGCTACAACTTTACGTAATATTATTGGTGAATTAGAATTAGATCAAACTTTAACAAGTCGTGATATTATTAATTCTAAGATGAGAGCTATTCTTGATGAAGCTACTGATCCTTGGGGAATTAAAGTTAACCGTGTTGAAGTTAAAAATATTATTCCACCACGTGATATTCAAGAAGCTATGGAAAAACAAATGCGTGCAGAACGTGAAAGACGTGAAAAAATTCTTCAAGCTGAAGGTGAGAAAAAATCAAGTATCCTTATAGCTGAAGGTGAGAAAGAAAGTGCAATTCTTAGAGCTGAAGCTAAGAAGGAAGCTCAAATTAAAATTGCTGAAGGTGAAGCTGAAGCTCTATTAAAACTTAAAAATGCAGAAGCTGAAGGTATTAAGTTACTTAAAGAAGCAGGTGCTGATAAATCTGTTTTAGCATTAAAGAGTTATGAAGCTTTAGCTAATGTTGCAAATGGTCAAGCAACTAAGATTATTCTTCCTGCTGATTTACAAGGTGTAGCTAGCATAGGAACTGTAATCAATGAAATGATTGAAAAAAAATAAAACTCATTTTTGAGTTTTTTTTGGTATTATTGAATAGTTACTTGGTCCTTTTATTACTTTTCCATCAATGGTGTATCTTGATCCATGACATGGACAATCCCAGGTTTTGTCAAATTCATTGAATATTAATTTACATTTTAAATGAGGACATTTATTTATTATTTTATGTTCTTGTTTTTTTTCGTCTATATATATTGCGTATTCTATGCCTTCTTTTTTTATATATTTTATGTTTTTTTGTTTTTTATTTTTTATGTATGCTTTTATATTGTTGTAATTATATTTACAGTCGTTTAATAATTTCTTTTTGTTTGTCTTTCTATATAGGTTGAATAAATCTGCATATTCATTTTCTTTATTTTTTAATATGTCTGTCATTATTTTTGCTGCTAATGGACCATTTGTCATTCCCCATTTATTATAGGCTGTTGCGACTAATATATTTTCGTTTTTGATTTTTCCTATTAATGGCATATGGTCATTTGATAAAATATCATAATTGTACCAGGTATATTTTATGGGGTAGTTGAAGTGTCTTTTAAAGTTTTGTATTGTTTTATTCATGTTTTTTTTATGATTAAATTTATTGCAAAGTAATGAATTGTTATTTGAATAAAGCATATAATCATCATAGTATCTTATTGATATTATTTCATTGTCATTTGATATCATATTTGCTTTATAGGTTTTTTCTGGTTTGCATGCAATAATATATTCTTTTTCTATTGTTGTTTTAAATGGTATATATAATTTATTTATGAAGGGGTAGTGTGTACATATAAGTATTTGTTTTGCTTTTATTTTATTTTTATTTGTTTTGATAAGATAGTAATCTAGTTTTTTTGATATTTTTAGTGCTCTTGTATTTTCGTATAAATTTATCTTGTCTTTGCATATATTCTTAATTTCATTAATATATTTTATTGGATTAAAAACATACGATGTTGTTTTAATTCCATATAGGCATGGGTAATTGTTAGGTAGTTTTTTTATTGTTTCACATTTTATTTTTTTTGAAAGTATTTCTTTTTCTTTAATTATTTTTTTAATATTATTCTGTGAGTTAGTAAATAAATATGAGTCGTTTTTTTCTATATCACATTTTATATTATATTTTTTTATTAGTTTTTTTAATTCGTTGGTTATATAAATTTGTGATTCTAAATATTTAATACTTGTTTTTTTATCTGTTGTTTTTTCTATTTTTTGATAATTATATTCTTGCATTATATTTATTTTTCCTGTTGTTTTGTTTGTTATTCCACTTCCAATTTTATTTTCATCTATTAGTGTTATTGTTTTATTTTCTCCTAATAAATATAGTAGTGAAGTCATTCCTGTGATTCCACCACCTATTATTAATATATCAGTTTCTATATATTTATTTGTCATTTTTGTTTCTGATTTAATGTTTCCCCAAATTGATTTATTCATTATATCACCTTATTTTATTTTGTATATTTAATTACTATTTTATGCAATTGACTTTTATATTTTTTTGTTGTAATATATTTAATGTAAGAATAGGAGTGTGTTTATGATTTGTAAAAATTGTGGTTCTCCTCTAGAAGAGGGAGCTAAATTTTGTGGTAATTGCGGTGCGGTTAATGATTCAGTTCAAAATGTTTCAAATTCTAATCCAGCAGTAAGTAATGTGCAACCAAGTGTTGATTCAGCATTTAATAATGTGCAACCAAGTGTTGATCCAACATTTAATAATGTACAACCAAGTGTTGATCCAACATTTAATAACGTGCAACCAAGTGTTGAACCAGCATTTAATAATGTACAACCAAGTGTTGAACCAGTTATTAATACTGTTGAACCAACTTTAGAAAATTACAACAGTGATATTTCAGGTAATTCATCTTCAGACGATTTTTCTTCTGAAAAAAAATCTAAGAAGGGTTTTATATTACCAATTGTTTTATTATTAGTTTTATGTTCTATATTAGGTGGTTTATGTTATTATTTTAAAAACCCAAAGAGAATTGTTACTAGTGTAATTAATGGATTTTATGATAAATTTGAAAGTTCATATGATAGTTTAAATTCATATAATTATAAAACTACTAGTATGTTAGTTAATGGTGATTTAAAGGTTAGTACTACTGTTCCAGAAATGCAAGATTTAAATAGTATTGACTTATCTTATAATGTTGGTTTGGATTATCCAAATAAAAAAATGGAAATGGGAGCTACTTATAGTGAAGATGGTGTTGCATTAATTGATGCGATGGCATATATTTTAAATAGTGAAGCATTTTTATCTTTAAAAAATGATTATCCAAATTTAATCAAATTAAATTCTGATGAAGTAGAATTTAGTGAGGTATTTGATATTGAAGAATCTAATATTAGTGAAGAAGATTTAAAATATATGGTTAAAGCTTATAAGAATATTTTAATTGATTCTTTTGATAGTAGTGATTTTAAGAAATCTACTGAAAAGATAGATTTAAATGGTAAAACTGTAAAGGTTGATAGAGTAGATTATATTTTAAATGAGAAGAATATCAAAAAGTTATCTGATAGAATTATTGATGGAACTTTAGCTGATTCAAAATTATTAGAAATTCTTTCTAGTGCTTCTGGTGTAAGTGTTCAAGAACTTAAAAGTGAGTTAGAATCTTCAAAGGGTAATAGTTCATTTTCAGGTGGCGAAAAGTTAGTTTTAAGTATTTATACTAAAGGATTTACTAATACTTTAGTTGGATTAGATTTATCTGTTGGTGATACTGCTGAAATGAAAGTAAGATTTAATGATTCTAATACTGATATTGGTATATATTCATCTTCAATAAAGGTTGCATCTATTATTGTTAAAGATGTAAATGATGATACTTGTAGTATTGATATTAATGTTGATGCTATTGGTGCAAGTGCTAATATTACTGTTACTAATAAACAAGTTGAAAAAGATGTTATAGATGGATCAATTAATTTAACTATAAATTATGATGGTGAATCATTTAACATTATAAATAATTATACACAAAAGTTTGGTGTTGATATTGCTAGTATCGATACAAGTAATTATAAGAGTTTTGATGAGTTAACAGAGGAAGAATTAAATGCATTATCTGATTTATATACTTCAAGATTTGAAAGTTCAAAAATATATGCTTTAATAAATAATTTATCTGAATTATTGTCAAATAGTTATGATTATGATTATGACTATGATTATGATTCAGCACAACAATCATCATTATAAAAAAAACAATAAATTTATTTTATTGTTTTTCTTTTAGTATTTTTTCGAAGTTTGGAAGTCCATATTCTTTATTGTAGTAGTTAGGATATTCATTTAGATGTGCGAGTGCTATTTTGGCTGTTGTTTCTAGGTCATCGTTTGTAACGTTTGTATCTGGGAATCTTTTTCCATGTTCTAGTTCTATATTGAGTCCAGTCAGAAAGTCTTGAATACTAAATTTATCAAATTTTAAATTTAGCTTATTTGATATTTTAACTGCATCATTTAAATTAAACATATAATCACCATTATATATTATGATATTCTTTGACTTTTAGTCTGATAAGTTATATAATATTTATTAGAATAGGGAGGTTGTTTATGAGAAGAAAGCCTTTTGTTTTATTTTTGATGGATGGTATGGGTATTGAGGATTCAAAGTCATATAATTTGTATAATAGTGATGTAATGCCTACACTGGATACTTTAACAAACAGATATTTGTTTTCTACATTAAATTCAAGTGGAAAAGGTGTTGGTTTAAGTGATGATGCTTCTGCTACTCGTGAATTGGGTTATCTTAATATTGGAGCAGGAAGCATTGTTAAGCAGTCTATTGAAATAGTTAACTCTAAGATAGATAATAATCTGTTTTTTAATAGTGAATCTTTGAAGGTTGTTACTGATCATGTTCTTACTAATAAGTCTAGGTTGCATTTAATTACTTTAGTAGGGGACAGGTATGGAGAAGATTCTATGCTTCATTTACGTAAGATGGTTGAATATTGCAATAGTATCGGTATAAAAGATATTTTTTTACATTTGTATTTAGGAGCAAATAATAATGCTTTAAGTAAAACATTTCCAAAGTATACTGCTAATGTTCACAGGATTTTAAATTTATTTCCTAATGTTAAAATAAGTATTATTGCTGGTATAAAGCATTTGAAAGATTCTTCAGGTATAACTGTTACTAAGGAGTTATATAAAATAACTGTTGGTGGTATTGGAGAACATTGGATTAATTATAATGAAGCTGTTGAAAGTAATTATAAAAGAAATAATTTGGAAGAAAATATCGTTCCTTTTCTTGTTTCTACTGATGGTTTGATTC
Source organism: uncultured Caryophanales bacterium (assembly GCA_947168965.1). GTDB lineage: Bacteria > Bacillota_I > Bacilli_A > RF39 > UBA660 > UBA3631. Next base: position 12,791 of record CAMVNW010000016.1, on the reverse strand, counting down.
AGAATACTGATGGTGTTTTCTTTTTTAACTATGAAAATGATTTAGGTTCTGTTTATAGTGATTTATTGATTCAACCAGCTAAGTATATGTATACTAATAATTCTGATATTAATATTAAAGTTTGTTCTTTATTTCCTTTACAAAATCAAACTAGTGTTAGTTGCTTTAATTATGATCCAGTTAAAACTTCTTTTTATGGTTGTTTAAATAATAGTGGTATTAAACATTTATTGATTGCAGAGAAGGATAGAATACCTTATTTAAATTATTATTTTAATGGATGTAATAATGTTCAAGCTACACAGGTATTAGGAATTGATACTCCTGCTGATGGTGATTATGATACTAATATGTCTAATAAGTATCAGATGATAACTAGCAAATTAATGGAGGCTATTAATACTGATTTTTATGATTTAATTATTGTTGATTATCCTATTGTTGCTGAAAATAAGAGTAGGAATACTGAAAATATTAAAAATTCTTTATCTAATTTGGATAAAAATTTAACACAAGTTTATAATCATATTATTGGTAAAAATGGTATTTTATATATTACTTCATGTTATGGTATAAATGAGGCTTTATATAATCATAAAGATGAATTGGTTAATGTTAATTTTTCTAAGAAGGTTCCTTTTGTAGCAGTTGATAATGAATTATCTCCTGGTTCTTATAGTTTAATAGGTGGTAATTTAAGTGATATCAGTGTTACTGTTTTGAATACTTTAGGTGTTCCTGTAATGGAAGGTATGAATGGGAAAAATTTAATTGTTAAAAGTTCAGGTAAGGCTAGTAAGAAAAAAGGTAATAATAAAACTATTTTAATTGTAGCTTTAATTGTAATTGTAGTTATTGTTTTAGTTGCGGTATTATATTTTATGGGATTAATTTAGGTGAAGTATGAAAAAAAATGGTTTTACATTTATTGAAATATTAGGTGTTATTACATTACTTTCACTTTTAGCAGTTGTTGTTATTGTAGTTACTGATAAGAATTTAAAGGATTCTAAAAATACTTTAACTGATATTCAAATTAGTAATATTAGAAGTGCTGCTTCTATGTGGAGAACTGATAATATTGAGTTAATTCCTGATGATGGTTATTATGTTATTTCTTTAGGTGAACTAATGGATTTAGGCTATATTGGTAATGTTGTTGATCCTAATAGTAATAAAGAATTTGATAAAAGTATATTGATTAATGTTGGGATTAATGATGTTTCTTTAAATAATACTCTTATTTCAAATGGATATAAGGCTTTAAAGTATATAGAGAGTACCGGGTCGCAATATATAAATACTGGATATATTCCTGATTCATTGACTGATATGGAAATTGATTTTTCTTATCTTGGTAACAATGCTTCTTCCTCTGTTTCTTGGGCTCCAATTTGTGGTGAACGTAGTGGGGCTCATGAAACTTATTTCAACTTCTGGGTTCATAAGGATAATTCAAAGATTGCAGTTAATTATGGAAATTATGATTCTTTAGGTGCTGGATCAGAATCTATAAGTCAAAATGTAAAATATGTTTTAAAGAATAAAGGTGGAAATTTTTATCTTAATGATGATATGTTTACTAGTTCTACAACACAAATAACTAAGGGAACTACTCCAATATATATTTTTGCGATTGGAAATGGAAACAGTGTTGATAATAGACAATTATTTATTAAATTATATTCTTTTAAAATTTCTGAGAATGGTAGATTTGTTAGATATATGATTCCAGTTAAGAGACAAAGTGATAGTGTTGTTGGTTTGTATGATGTTATTAATGATAAATTTTATACAAATAATGGAACTGGTACATTTAATTATGGTGAGTTTTAAATTGAGGTTTTTCCTCAATTTTTTTTGTTGACTTTATTTTTTTTGTTTGTTATTATATCTGCATGGGGTTTGATACTGTGGATAAGATAAAGTATAGTGATTTAAATATTGATTTTGAAATTTGTGGTGATTACAGGTCTCATGTCTTTTTAACTAAGGATAATACTGTTTTTAAAAAGTTTAGTTTAAAGTATTTAATTTCTTTATTGGATGATGAATATGATATTGAAGAAAAGGTATTGAATGCGAGTGGGCTTGTTAATACTCCTGAGGTTTTAATTCCTTCAAGTGCTGTTTATGATAATGGCAATTTTATAGGGTATACTATGCCTTTTTTTGATGGAGCATCTATTTATGATATTGATTTTTATGATGGAAATATTATTTTTGACTGTTTTTATTTAAAGTTAGAAAATATTATAAAAAATTCTGAGAATATTGTTTTTCCTGATTTGATAAGTTGCGGTAATATTTTGGTAAATGATGATTCTATTTGTTTAATTGATTTTGACGGGTTACAGATTTCTGATTATGCTTCTTCTGTTATGTGTAGTTCTTTAGGTGATGGTCGACTTTATAATAATACTAAGTATTTTAATCATGGGTTATTTACTAAGGAACTTGATATTAAAAGTTTAATTTATTTATATTTTGATTTAAAATTTGATTGTGGTTTATGGAATTTAAATTCAATTAAATCTTATGATGATTGTTTTAATAAGTTAGAAGAAATGTTTAATTACCATAATATTTATAATAATGATTTATTTGAAAAGGTTTTAAGGTTATATGACGATAGTAAGCCTAATGTTTATTTAAATGATACTATTGATTCTATTTTTAATAATTATGATATTGATTATGATTTATACAGTTATAGTGGTGTTAAGAAATTAGTAAGAAAGTAATTTATACTTTCTTTTTTTTCTTTATAATAGTATAATTTTTATAGGTGATAAATGTGTTATACTCGTCTATTAATAATGATAAAATTAAAAATTTAAAAAAGTTGAATATTAAGAAATATAGAGATTCTAATGGTTTATTTTTAGTTGATGGTGAGCATTTGGTTTTAGAGGCATATAATAGTGGTTATTTAGAAGAGTTGATTCTTTTAGATGGCAGCACTTTTAAATTAGATGTTAAGACTAGTTATGTTACACTAGATGTTATGAAATATATTAGTTGTTTGGATAATCCCAATGGTATTATGGGAGTTTGTAAAAAGAAAAATAATGTTTTATCTGGTGATAAGGTTGTTATTTTAGATGATATACAGGATCCTGGAAATTTAGGTACAATAATTAGAAGTTCGGTTGCTTTTAATGTTGATACTTTAGTTTTGTCTTCGGGTTGTGTTGATTTATATAATCCTAAGGTTATTAGAGCTACTCAGGGAATGATTTTTAAATTAAATATTATTATTGTAGATGATATTGTTTCTTTTGTTAGTGATTTAAAGTGTAAAAAATATACAATTTATTCTACTAGAGTAAATGGAGGAAATAGTTTAAAAAGTATTGAAAAAAGTTCTAGATTTGCTATAATAATGGGCAATGAGGGAAATGGTGTTAGAGATAGTCTTATTGACTTATCTGACAGTTATATTTATATAGATATGAATCCTTCTTGTGAAAGTTTAAATGTGGGTTGTGCTACAAGTATTATTCTTTATGAATTAGATAAGTAGGTGTGTTATGAATTATATTTATATTGGCGATATAGTTAATACTCATGGTATAAAAGGTGAGGTAAGAATATTATCTCATTTTAAGTTTAAATCATCTGTTTTTATAAAAGGTACAAGTTTATATATAGGAAAAGATAAGGTTAAGTTAGTTATAAATAGTTATCGTAAACACAAGGTATATGATATGGTTACTTTTGTTGGTATTAATGATATTAATGATGTTTTGGAATATAAGGGTGAACCTGTTTATATTGATAGGAATGAAGTTCATATTGATGGAGTTTTAAATGAGGATTTAATTGATATGAGTGTTTATGGAAATGATAGTTTTGTTGGTCGTGTTACTGATATTTTAAATAATGGTTTGTATGATATATTGATTATTGAAAATGAGAATAATAGAAATTTAGTTCCTAATATTGATGAGTTTGTTTTGAATATTGATCTTGATAATAAAAGAATTGATATTAATATGATAGAGGGATTAATAAATGAAAATTGATATATTGACAATATTTCCAAATATGTTTGATGGAGCTTTTTCTGAATCAATAATTAAACGAGCAATAGAAGATAATAAAATAGAAATAAACATAATTAATTTTAGGGATTATACTACTGATCCTCATAATAAAGTTGATGATACTCCATATGGTGGTGGAGCAGGAATGGTTCTTTCTTGTCAACCAATATTTGATTGTGTAGAAAGTTTAAAAACTAAAGATTCTAAAGTAATATTATTAACACCAGCTGGAATACCATATAAGCAAAAACTTGCATATAAATTATCAGAGGAGAAGCATTTGATAATAATATGTGGACATTATGAAGGTTTTGATGAAAGAATTGCTTCACTTGCGGATTATGAAATATCAATTGGGGATTATGTATTAACTGGTGGAGAAATTCCTGCTATGGCTATAGTTGATTCAATAACAAGATTATTGCCTGGTGTTATTAATGAAGAAAGTCATAGAGAAGATTCTTTTAAGCAAGATAATAATAGATATTTATTGGATTATCCAACATATACTAAACCTGCTGATTTTAGAGGAATGAAGGTTCCTGAAGTATTATTATCTGGTCATCATGAAAATATTAGAAAATATAGAGAAGAAGAAAGCCTAAAAAGAACAAAAGAACGTAGGCCTGATTTATTAGAGGTGGAAAATGAAGAAGACTAAGAAATATGTTTTATGTGAAAAAAAGATTAAAAAAATTAGTGTTGGCTTAAATAGTGTTTCTATAAATGGTTATCATATTAAACCTCGAAATAAAATGGATTATGATGGTATTATTGTTAAAAGTATGGTCATTTTAAATAATGGATTAGTTGAACAACTTCTTAAGAAAAAAATAAGGAAGAAGTTAGATTCTTATTTACAATTTTTAATTAGTGTATTAGATGAGGAAGATACTGATCCAGGTCATTTGATGTTTGCTTTGAATGACTTGGAAAGATATAGACGTACTGTTATGAATAATTACCGAATTTATCTTGATAAAAAGTATTTAAAGATTTTAATGGATAAAATGGATTTAATTGATCAAGAGTTAAGATCTAAGATTAAAATTGATTTAAATGAGATATTTGCAGAACAAATGGAAATGGATTTAGGAGATAAAAAAGGAAAAAGTAGATAAAACTATTGCTTATTTTATTTAATTATGTTAAAATCTAATATGTTGTGATCCGCTGAACTTGTTTTTATGATCATATATTTAAAAGAAGGAGTGTGACATTGTGAATTTAGTTGAAAAGATAACTAAGAGTCAAATTAGAACAGATCTTCCTGAATTTAGAGTTGGAGATACTGTAAGAGTTGACGTTAAAATCATTGAAGGTAAGAGAGAAAGAATTCAAGCTTTTGAAGGTATCGTTATCGCTATTAAAGGTAGCGGTGTTTCTAAAAACTTCGTAGTTAGAAAAATTTCTGGTGGAGTTGGAGTAGAAAGAACTTTCCCAGTAAATTCACCAAAAGTTGCTGGTGTAGAAGTTGTTAGAAAAGGTAAAGTAAGAAGAGCTAAATTAAATTACTTAAGAACTTTGAAGAAACAAGCAAAAATAAAAGAAAGAAATTAATAAGGCTTCTGCCTTATTTTTTGTTAGGAGGATTTATGAAAATTTTTAAGGAAGTTATGTCATATGTTATTATTATTTTGATTGTTATTTTAATTCGTATTTTTATTGCGACACCTGTTAAGGTTGATGGATCTAGTATGTTTCCTACTTTAAAAAACAATGATGTTTTAATTGAAAAAAAGTTTGATAAGAGTTTTGATAGATTTGATATTGTTGTTATTAATTATAAAAAGGATAAATTGGTTAAACGTGTTATTGGGTTACCTGGTGAAACTGTAAGAATTTCAGTTACTCATGTTGGTAATAATGTTGTTAGTAAGATATATATTAATGGAGAGGTTTTAGAGGAAAATTATGGATATGAACCTATTCGTGATGGGGGTAGTGCTTCTCAAGAAATAAAATTAGGTGATAATGAGTACTTTGTATTAGGTGATAACAGAAATAATTCTAGCGATAGTAGGTTTATAGGTGTAATTAATAAAAAAGACATAAAAGGTGTTACTAATTTTAGATTATTTCCATTTAAAAATTTTGGTAAATTTGAGTAGATTTTATATCTACTTTTTTGTTATACTATTATAGTAGGTGGTTGTATGAAGAAATTTTTTAATGAGTATATGGATGGTATTAAGTTGGAAAAGTGGCAACTTATTGGTATTTTATGTTTAGTATTTGTTATATCTGGTGTTTTTGGTTGGATTTATGAATATATATTTTATTATTTTAATGGCGGAATGGAAAAGTTTTATTGGAGGGGTGGAAATTTTCTTCCATTTATAAATATTTACGCTATTGGTGCGATTATGATTTTATTTTTTGCTTTTAAATATAGAAAGAATCCATTTTTAGTATTTTTGATTTCTTTTGTTTCTACTGGAATATTAGAGTTTTTTTCTGGATTAGTTATTTATGAGTTTTTTGGTTTAAGGTTTTGGGATTATAATACTGAAATATTAAATTTTTTAAATATTGGTGGATATGTTTGTTTAAGAAGTGTTGGTTTTTTTGGACTAAGTTCGTTATTATTAATGTATGTTATTTTTCCATTTTGTATTTGGATTTCTAGAAATATTAATAAACGTTTATTCTTAATAATTAGTATTTCTTTATTTTCAATATTTTTCTTTGATGAGATATACAATCTTGTTATTGCTAGAGTATTTAAGTTACCTCGTGCGTATGATGTTTATAGTAAGATTGGATTTAATTATATGAAATATAGATAAAAAAATATCAGTTTTTATACTGATATTTTTATTATTTTTTTTATTTTTGGATATGCAAAGAAGTATTTATCTGAGCTGTTTTCAAATAGTATATAAAGTTCATTGTCTTTATAAAAAATTCCTTCTGCCATTGGTGGTAGTTTGATTGATTTTATTTTTTTGTATTCTTTTGTCATATCACTATATATTACTAAATCTGAATTTATTAGATTTGTATACGATCTTGTAAATATAAAATTATTTTCTGGTGTAATTGCCATTCCTTGTACCATTTTTGGTAATTTTATTGTATATTTTGGTTTGTTATAATCTATATTTTCTGATATTTCGTATCCTAATAGTAGTGGAGTGTCATTAGGTACATTATAAAATGGTTTTAAATAAAAGTCTCCAATCCATAGTGTATTATTATTATAAGTGCAGAAGTCTCCTCTATTAGGTAATTTTGTATTTTTTATTGATTTTATATAGTTGTTATTTGTAGTTATTATTTCTTCTAAGTTATATTCATTTATTTCGTAGTCATTTGTTATCCATACTTTTTCTTCATTTGTTGCTATTCCACCTACATGATTTTTGTTATCTTTATCATCTATTTCTATTAGTTTTAATTCTTTTATCAATTTTCCAGTGTCAAAGTTTATTATATAAAGCATACTTACGTTGTTTTTATTATATGATGTTTGGAGAATTACATTATATTTTTCTGAGTATGTTAGTCCTTGTGGTGCATATTTATATTTATTTCCATATATATTTGCAACTTCTATATAGTTTTGTTTTTTTATTATATATGATATGTTAAGTCTTATGTAGTCTAGAATAATTAGTGTTAATACTATTCCAATTATTATAATTATTGCTTTTAATGTTTTTTTTAAATATTTCATACTTCTTACTCCTATACTTCTAAATTTATTTTAGCATAATAATAATTTTTTTTAAATATAATATATGTTTTTTTTGTTTCGTGTTATAATGTTTTATATATTGTTTTAAGGAAGTGAAGTTTATGCCATCTGGTGGAATCCATTTATGTGTAGGGAAAAGGGTTGCGGATAAGTTAAATATTAATAAAAGTATGGAATATTATATAGGGGTGGTTTCTGCCGATTCATGGAGAAATTCTAGTTCTACTAAGATTGGTACTCATTTTTTGGATGATGTTAATAGTGTTAATTATCATTATGATGATTTTTATAAAAAGTATTTTAAATATATTGATAATGAGTTTGTAATTGGTTATTTAATTCATTTGATTACTGATAAATACTGGTATTCTAATAATTATATTACTTCTAATATTCTTGAGGATGAGTATGTTGATTTAAAGAGGGCTTGTTCTATGTTAATTAGTGATTATAATATTCCTAAATTATATTTACCTTTAAATTTATATAATCCTATTGTTGAATTGGATTCTAGTGGTATCATACATACTATCGATTATTTAAATAATGTTAATTATGTTGATGGTAATACTGATAAATTTAATATTGATGAATTAAAATTTTATATAGAAAAAACATCTGATTATGTTGTTTCTGAGATTGAAAGATTAAATAAGATTAGGGGATGATTATATGAAATTATTGTTGCATGCTTGTTGTGCGCCTTGTTCTGTTTACCCAGTTGATACTTTAAGAAAAGAGGGTATTGAACCAACTTTATATTGGTTTAATCCAAATATCCATCCTTATATGGAATATAGAAATAGACGTGAAGCACTTCGTGAGTATTCTGAGATGATGAATTTAGATTGTATATTTGATGATTGTTATGGATTAGATGAGTTTTGTAAGAATGTAATTGGTAATTTAAAATCAAGATGTACTCTTTATTGTTATCCTGTTAGACTAAGAAGGGCTTTTGAGTACGCTAGAGATAATGGGTATGATGCGATTAGTTCTACTTTATTATATAGTATTTATCAAAATCATGAGTTTATTAAAAGGTATATGGAAAAGCTTTCTTTAGAGTTTGGTATTGAGTTTGTTTATAGGGATTTCAGAGTTGGTTTTAGGGAAGGACAGGCTAAGGCAAGAGAGTTAGGTCTTTATATGCAGAAGTATTGTGGTTGTGTTTTTTCAGAAGAGGATAGGTATAAGGAAAAAATAGAGAAGGATAAAAAAAGATATAGTATTTCTTGTTAAATTGACATTTTTTTTATTGTTTGGTAGAATTTAATTGGAGGTATTTATGGAAAAGTTTTGTAGTAAGTGTGGTAGTGAAATTCAGGGGAATTTTTGTTCAAATTGTGGAAAAAAAGTTGGTGAGGTTTCATCATATAACAGCGTTGTAGATGATTATTTAAAACAAAAAATTGATAATAAGAATAATCATAATACTTATAGACTTGTTACTGGTATTATTATGATTATAATAGGTTCATGTTTGTTATTAGCTTCAATGAATGAAGAATCTGCTCGTAATTTGATTGGATATAATGTATTTTTAGGTTTTACTTTACCAGGTATATTTTCATTAGCAGGTGGAATATTAAGTATTTTAAGTAGAAAGCGTAATATATTATTATTAGTTACTGGTATATTATATTTATGTGGCGCTTTAGTTAATATGTGCGGTATTCATGATGTTTCTATTTTATTTATTCTATCTGTTGTATTTGGTATTTTAAATATAGTATTTTATTATAAAAATCGTTAATATATTGGGGGATTTTATTAATGAAAAAAATTGATTATCAAAAATGTAATTTTTATGATTGTATTTTATTTGTATTCGCAATTGTTATGGTTGCTAGTTTTGTTATGACATTTTTTTCTAATATAGTATGTATTTCTATGATTTTAGGAATATTTATTGGTAATATAAAAAGCAGAATTAGTTTTTGTTCTGTTTTTTTGTTGTTTTAGTTAGGAGTAATAATTATGGATAATAATAAGAAATTATGTGAAGATATTATAATAGAGAATTTTTTTGGATTAAGTTATACTGGACAAATTAAGTTTTTTAATTTTTGTTCTGAAATTTTGGAAAACTATGGTACAGAAGATGATTATAAGTATTTTAACGATGTTTTTTCTAAATATATAAAGGTTATAAGTAAATTTTGTGAGTTTAAAACGAATTTTTCTTCATATGATGTTGAAACAATTAATAAGTTAAGAAAAAGAGTTGATTTAATTAAATCTAATATAAATTTAGATGATCAATTTAAGAATCAAAATGATGATTATTATATTGACTGTTATGAGGATATACAAATGTATTATCCTAATAGTTTTTCTGATTCTTTTGTTGATAATTCTATAAACGAGTTGTATTCTCGTTCAAGGGGCTATTTGGTTTTAAAAAGTCTTAAGTTGGCAGATTATTATTCTAAAATAAAAGATATGGATTTTCTTTCTAGATTAAGATTATGTAATGGGAATAGGGATTTATTTAATCCTGATATGAAAAAGATTTCTAAAGATTTTTATTCTTTATATTATTCTATGGATACTGTTGAAAGAATGGTATATATTTGGCATCTTTCATTTTATGATTCATTATTTATTGATGATAAATATGAATATGATGATGCGATGGAATTTGTTAATTGTTTTTCTAAAGAAAAAAATTTTGTTCCAGTTTTAGCACGTGATTATATTAGACCTGGTGCGAATATAAAGGTTTTGTCAAAGTATTTTAAATTAGATGATTAATGTTATTTAGTTACGACTCTACGTTTTGTATGGAGACTTTTTATAATTTTTTTGATATGATTATTCATGAGGGAGGAAAAGCATGGATCAAGAAAAAATAGGTAAGTTTATTTCTAAACTAAGAAAAGAAAAGAATATGACTCAACAAGAATTAGCAGATAAGTTAGGTGTAACTGATAGAGCTATATCACATTGGGAAAATGGTAGAAGATTACCAGATTATTCTTTATTAAAGGATTTATGTGATGTTTTATCGATATCAATTAATGAATTATTTTCAGGGGAAAAAATATCAAATGAAAATTATAAAAAGAAAGCGGATGAGAATTTAATGAATGCATTAGAAAATAGTAGTTTTTCGTTACAAGAAAAAATTGTTTATTATAAAAAGAAATGGAAAAAAGAACATATATCTACAATCGTTATTGCGGTAATTTTTTGGGTAGTTTTGTTAGCTGCGTTGAAATTACAAAATGTTGACTTTTCACTTATTAGTACTATTGGTAGTTTATTATCAGTATTAATATATATAGTTTTATATAATAGAATGATGATATATGTTGAAAATAATGCTTATAGAAAAATAGAAAAATAAGTAATATATGGATTAGATATTTCTAATCTTTTTTTTATAAACTATTGACAAGTGTACTTTGCATGTGATATATTTATTTTACCAAGTTTGCTTGGCAAGGAGGACAATATGAAAAAGGAAGAAATTTTAGAAATGAGTAAGGAAGAAAATAAAATTAGAGATGTGTATGAAATTAAAATTGACTCAGATGCACGAAAGATAGCTGGTTTAGCTATAGTAGTTTTAGCATCGTTATACTACTCATATGAAATATTTATGGGTAAAGGAGTAAATCCAGCACTATTTTCAATAGTAACAATATATGATGCTGTTTTGTGTGGATATAAGGCATATAAAATGGAAAATAATAGAAAGCTAAATATACTTTGTACAATTATATGGCTTGTTTTATCTATAATTTTTATACTACAATATTTGAAGGTTATTTAATATGAAAAACAAATTAATTCTTAAAAATAGATTGAAAGAAGAAAGAACAAGAAGAAAGATGTCACAACAAGATCTTGCAGATTTAGTTGGAGTTTCTAGAAATACAATCAGTTCATTAGAGACAGGACAGTATGAACCAACTGCAAAATTAGCATTAGTTTTAGCTATTGCTTTAGATATGAAGTTTGAGGAATTGTTTTATTTTTAAAATATGTAATTAGAAGTAGGAGTAATCCTACTTTTTATGTTATAATAATGGAGTATAAAGGGAAGTTGATTCTGATGAAAGAAAATAAAACTAATATAAATTGGCTGATATTGGTTTAGTCTAATTAATAATAAAAGAGGTATAAGAATGAAAGAAAATAGATTGACTATATATATTGATAAACCTATAGAAGAAGTGTTTATTTATTCTTTGGAATCTGATAATGTTCCAAAGTGGATAAATTCTATTGAAAAAGAAATTCCATTAGAAAGACCTGTTAAATTAGGAACAAGACTTAAAAATAAAGGATTTAATTCTAATGAATGGAATGAATATGAGGTAATTGAATTTTTTCCTCCAAAAACTTTTACTTTAAAAAAGCTAAATGCTGATTATTTTGTTAAATATACATGTACTAAAAAAGGTAATGGAACAGATTTTGAATATTATGAATGGGCAGAGAATAAGAACTTAGATGATATAATGGAAATGGAAGCCCTGGAGCTATTGAAAAAACAAATCGAAAAGAGTGGTGAATAACGTGGATAAAGCAATTGTTGTAGGCGTATGCATAAAAAATGATAATAATGAAATATTAATGGTTCAAGAAGCAAAAGATGAGATTAAAGGATTATTTAATATTCCTGCTGGAAAATTAGATTCTTCTGAATCCATAATTGATGGTGCTATTAGAGAGACAAAGGAAGAAACTGGTTTTGATGTTAAATTAGATAGTGTTTTATGCATTCAATACTTACAAAATAAAAGTATATTAAAAATTGTATTTAACGCAACAATTATATCTGGAAATATAAATTTTGATAAAACTGAAGTTATGGGTATTAAATGGATTTCTATAGAAGAGTTAGAAACAATGACAAAAAATGAATTGCGATCATATGATTCTAATATTAATATAATTAGAGATTCAAAAAATAACAAAAATTATCCTATAGATATAATAGAAAATATAAAAAAATGAGTTGATCCAAATGAATGAAAATAAAACTAATATAAATTGATTGATTACGATTTATCCAAGAATAGGAGAAA
>CAMVNW010000015.1 GCA_947168965.1 uncultured Caryophanales bacterium | reverse complement strand
GTAAAAAAGATAATGAATTTGTAATGCATTATTGTAAAAATAAAAACATTTATCATACAACATACTTAACAGTAAATGAATAACATAAGGAGGTATCACATGAACTATTATAATGAAATAAAAAATGAAATAATAGACATAGAAACCTATAAAAAAGTAAAAGACTATAGTAAAAATAAAAGAGAATTAGAAGGATATTATAAAATAGGAAAATTACTAGTAGAAGCACAAGGAGGAGAAGAAAGAGCTAAATATGGTGATGGATTAATAAAGGATTATTCAAAAAAACTATTATTAGAATGTGAAAAAAAATATAATGAAAGAACACTAAGAAGAATAAGACAATTTTATATATTTTTTAAAGATGAAAAATGGTCGCAACTTGCGACCAAATTGACATGGTCCCATTATGTAGAATTATTGCCACTAAAAAATATGAATAAAATATATTACTACATAGATGAATGTATCAAATATAACCTAAGTAGAAATAATTTGAGAGAAAAAATTAAAAATCAAGAATATGAAAGATTAGATGATAAAATTAAAGAAAAATTAAAAGAAAATAACGATAATGAAATACAGGATATCTAACCATTAATGAACAAAAAATAAACTGTATATAAATCATATTTTAAAATAAAAATATACATCTAAAACCCCTTTTAATTTACGTAAAAAAATTGTATAATTAATAATAGGAGGATGTATATGATAACAGGATTAAAAATACCAACATGTAAAAAAATGTCAATAAAAGAAAAAATAGGCGTTTATAATAAAATGAAATACGTATATATTCCATTAATAAGTGGAAATGATACTAATATAACAATATCAGTAAAAAAAGGAGACTATGTATATAAAGGATCTATAGTAGGGAAAAGAAAAGGAAATTTTAGAATTCCAATTCATTCAAGTGTAAGCGGAACAGTAGTAGACTATGAAGAAAAATATACATCAAATGGAAGAAAAGTAAAATGTATAGTAATAGAAAACGATTTTCTTGACGCAATAGAAAAAGAGTACGTAAATAACGATATAACAAAATATACTAAAAAAGAATTTCTCAAAACAATACAAGATTGCGGAATAATTGGATGTGGAGGAAGTGGATTTCCAACATATATAAAATATAATATAGATAAAAAAATCCATACATTAATAATAAACGCAGTAGAATGCGAACCATATATAACTGCAGATTATGTACTTTTTAGAGAAAAATGTGAAGAAATATTAGAAGCAATAGATGCAATTAGAGAGATAAATAATATAGATGAAGCAATAATCGCAATAAAAGAATATAACACAGAACTAAAAGAAATAATAGACAACTATATAGGAACATATTTAAAAATAAAAGTAGTCCTAGTTCCAGATTTATATCCAATGGGATGGGAAAAGAGCTTAGTTAAATATATAAAGAAAACTGATTATGAACGCTTACCAATGGAAAAAGGAATAATAGTAAATAATGTATCTACAATATATGCAATATATGAAGCATTAAAATATCATAAACCACTAACAGAAAGAATAGTTACATTTACAGGGACTAATCTAAAAAGACCACAAAACGTAATGGTAAAATTAGGAACAAGTGCAAGTGAAATAATAAAAAAAGTTGGTGGACTAAATAAAAAGAATGCTACATTTGTAGCAGGCGGACCAATGATGGGAAACAGTATTCCAACAGACGATATAATAATAAACATAAACGATAACTGTATACTAGTACTAGATGAAATAAAAGAATCAATAGAACAAGCATGTATGAGATGCGGAAAGTGTGTAGAAAATTGTCCTGCAAAATTATCGCCAGTACTGATAAATGAATCATTAAAAACACCAGAAAAATTAAAAAAACTAGAACCTATGAGATGTGTAGAATGTGGGCTTTGCTCATACATATGTCCAGCTAAAATAAATTTAAGAGAAAAAGTTAGACTTGCAAAACAAGAACTTAGAAAGGAAAATTAATATGGGACCATTTATAAAAGACAAAAATACAACAAAAAAAATGATGAACCACTTGCTAATAGCGCTAACACCAATCATCATATTTTCATTTATAAAAAATGGCTTTATACCATATAAAAAAGGATATACAAACATTGTCGGACTATTCTACCCATTAATATTTATAGGAATATCAACACTATCAACATTCATATTTGAAACAATATTCAAACTAATAAGAACAAAAAATATAAAAGAAGCATTAAAAAATACATATAGTATATTTCCAGGATTATTTCTAGGATTAATACTACCAATAAATACTCCAATAGGAATACTAATATTAGGTTCCTTAGTATCATCAATAATAGCCAAAATGTTATTTGGAGGATTTGGGAAAAACATATTTAATCCAGCACTAGTAGGAAGATTATTTATAATAAGCGTTTTCGCATCAACAATAATGAGCAAAGGTGGATACTTAAACCCATATGAATTAGATGCAATAACACAATCAACACCACTAACAAACGCATCCGTAATAACAGGAATTGGAAATTATGAAACACTAGTAAGACCATATGGAAGACTTTTAAATATATTCATAGGAAATATACCTGGAGCAGTTGGAGAAACAAGTGCATTACTATGTTTGCTTGCATTTATATACTTAACATACTTTAAAGTAATAAAATGGAAAATACCAGTAACATACATATTAACAGTATTTAGTATAACATACGTAATAGGAGGATCAAACGACCTAGGAATATGGTACCCATTATTTCAAATATTCTCAGGAGGATTAATGTTTGGAGCTGTATTTATGGCAACAGATCCAGTAACAAGTCCGGTAACACCAATAGGTCAAATACTTTATGGACTATTTCTAGGAATATTAACAGTCATATTTAGATATTTAACACCATTCCCAGAAGGAGTATTAACAAGTATATTAACAATGAATATGTTTGTAATGATATTAGATAAAATTGGTTCGATTGGAAGATTTAATTTCAAAATAGCGTTAATTCCATTTATAGTAGCGTGGTTACTAATAATAGGATTAAGTTTTGGAATAGCAGTAACACTAAATAAAACAGAAGAAATAGATCCTAACTTTAGTATATTGTCAAAAGAAATAAATCAAAATAAAACAACATACATAGTAACCCAAAAAGGATACTCTAGTACATTAAAAGGTCAAATAATAATAGAAAATGGAAACATAGAAGAATTTAAAATATTAGACCAAAATGACTCATTCTATTCAAAAATAGAAGAAAATAATTACATAGAAAAATTAAAAGAAAATAATGAAATAGATACAGTAAGTGGTGCGACAATAACATCAACAGCATTAAAAAATATGATAAAAAATACACTAAATGATTATAAAACAGGTAAAAAAGAAAATATTATTAATGAAGAAGCAACAAAAGAACCAAAGCCAACATTTGAGATAATAAGCGAAACACAAATTGATGAAGCAACAAAAGAATATATAATAAAAAATAAAGGCTTTTCTGGAGATATAAAATTAAAAGTAACACTTACAAATAATCAAATAAAAGAAATATCTGTGCTAGAACAAAATGATAGCTATTTCCATATGTTAGAAGAAAATAACTATATAAATACAATAATTGAAAATCAATCAAATATAAAAGAAATAGACACAATAAGTGGTGCTACTTATTCATCAAAAGGAGTAAAAGAAGGAATTATTAAACTATTAGAACAAGTTGGTGTAATAAATGAGCAAATATAAAGGAATAGTAGTATTAACACTTACATGTTTAATATGCGCAACATTGATATATATAGTAATGAATCTAATATAGGAGGAAATATGAAGAAAATAATAAATGGAATAATATATGAAAATCCAATATTAGTAAGTACACTAGGATTGTGTGGAGCACTAGCAGTAACAAATAAAGTAGAAAACGGAATAGTTATGTCTATATGCGTACTTATAGTACTATTATTATCAAATACAATAATATCAATAATAAAAAAATTAGTACCAGAAAACGTTAAAATACCAGTATTTATAATAATAATAGCTACACTAGTAACAATAATAGAAATACTTTTAAAAAAATATGCACCATCACTTTATCAAATACTTGGAATATATATACCACTAATAGTTGTAAATTGTATAATATTAGGTAGAGCAATAAGCGTAGCTTCAAAAGAAAAAATAACAACAAGTATACTAGACGGATTAGGAGTAGGACTAGGCTACTCACTAGCATTAATACTACTTTCAACAATAAGGGAAGTCCTAGGTAATAATACAATAACACTTATGGATAACTTAAGTGCTATAACAGGATATAAAGCAATATATAAAGTATTTCCAAATAATGAAATAATACCACTAAATATATTTAATAAACAAGCAGGAGCATTTCTAACATTAGGAATACTAATAGCGCTTGCTAAATATATAGGAGGTAAACATGAATCTAATTAGTTTATTTATAACAAGCGTATTAACAGAAAATATAGTACTGACAAAATTCTTAGGATTATGTCCATTCTTTGGGAACTCAAAAAAAGAAGAAACAGCCCTAGCAATGGGATTATGTGTAACACTAGTAACTACGCTATCAAGTGTAATAACATACTTCATATATCATTTAATACTAGTGCCAACAAAAACAGAATACCTAAGCACACTAATGTTTATATTAGTAATTGCGTCCCTTGTGCAACTACTAGTATTAATAATCAAAAACAAATATAAAAAACTATATAAAAGTCTGGGAATATATCTATCACTAATAACAACAAACTGTGCAGTACTTGGAGTAGTACTATTAAACATAAATAATAACTATAATTTATTAGAAACAATAGTATATAGTTTAGGATCAAGTATAGGATTTATGCTAGTAATATATGTATTCTCGACAATAAGAGAAAGATTAGAACAATCAGATATACCTAAATGCTTTCAAGGAATACCAATCGCACTAATAACCGCATCAATAATGGCATTAATATTTGAGAGGTTTAAAGGAATATGATAAGTTATATACTATTAATAATACTTATATTAATTACATTTAAACTATATAAAAAAAATAAATGTAATTGTATAAATTGTAAAGGATGTAAAAAATGATAGGAATAATAATATTTACAATAGCAGGATTAATATTGGGAATACCACTAGTAATACTAGATAATAAACTAAAAGACAATAATAAAATAGAAGAATATTTACCAGGATATAATTGCGGAGCATGCGGATTTGGTTCATGCGCAGGAATGAAAGAAAAAATTCTAGAAGATAAAAAAAATTATAAAAAATGTAAATTTATAAAAAGTGAAGATGCAATAGAATACTTTGAAAATTTATAATCAAAGTATTTTTTTTACAAAAAATATGCAAAATAACTCTTCATTAAAAAAATTATATGATATACTAATATAGTAGCAAGGATGATAAAATGAATGAAGATAACCCATCACTAATAAGCGAATTATTAACAGATGAAAATTATATAGTATTAGTTGAAGATATATTAAAAAATGAAGAATTTAAAAAACTAAAAACAATAGAACATCATGGAACAAGCAGATTAAATCACTCAATTAAAGTATCATATTATTCACACAAAATATGTAAAATATTAGGATTAGATCATATATCAACCGCTAGAGCAGGACTACTTCATGACTTTTTTTTAAGTGATAATGAAAGAAGTAAAACAGAAAGAATAATATCCATATTCACACATCCAAAAAAAGCACTAAAAAAATCATTAGAACAATTCGATCTAAACGATAAAGAAAAAAATATAATAGAAAGTCATATGTTTCCAATTAATATAATATTACCAGAATATATAGAAAGTTGGATAGTAAGTACAGTAGATAAAATTATAGGTTTATATGAATTCTTAGAAAAATATTCATTAAAACAACTTCATGTACCAAATATATATCTGTTATTATTAATAAAAATATTTAGTTAAATTCCTAAAATTAGGAATTTTTTTATTTTTTACAAGAAAATCTAAGGTATTAATAAAACTTTTATCGTATGATATTTATAGAAAGGGTGATACCATGAAAAAATTCAAAAAATTATCAAACGACAAAATGAGTAAATTAATATTATCAAATAAAATATATATGACCTGGTTTCTAGAAAGATTTTTAAAAAGAAAAATAAATAATTATAAAATAATTAATAAAATGGATAATAAAGAAATTAATGAAAAAAACATAATAGAACTATTAAACAAAGAATTAGAAACAAGTAATGTCCATGTAAAAAATAAAACAGTAGATTTACTAGTAAAAACAGAAAATGAAATAATAGATATCGAAATAAATAATACATTTGATAAAAATGTAAAAAAGAGAAACTTTGCATATATGTCACATATATATTCAAACTCATTAAAACATGGCCAAAAATTTCAAGATCAACCCAAGTGTATACAAATAAATATTTGCAATAAAATTAAAGAAAAATATGATTATGACAATCACTGTTTGCTAGGAGAAAATTATAATAATAAATTTATAGATGATATCAATTTTTTAGTATTTGATATTGCAAAATATAAAAAAATATTATATACTGATAACAACAAGTTAATTAACAAATATGCTCATTTAATAATATTTGACTGCGATGAAAAAGAATTAGAATTGCTTGGAAAATATAATGAGATGGCAAAGGAGATAGGAAATATGATAAAAGAATATAACGAAGAAAATATCTATAACTTTATGATGGATGAAGAATCATATAATAAACTATATGAAGCACAACTAGAAACTGCAAAAGAAGAAGGTCTGGAACAAGGTATTGAACAAGGTATTGAACGAGGATTAGAGCAAGGACTAGAACAAGGAATAGAAATCACAAAAAATAAAACAGCACTATCACTTTTAAAAGAAAACATTCCGTTAGATATAATATCACGAGCAACAGGATTTTCAGAAGAATACTTACAAACTATAAAGCCATAACGCAAGTTATGACTTTTTTATAAATAAAACTCATCAATTTCAGTTTCATACTTATGCTTATTGGGACCTATTTTCCAAATACATTTAACTGTTTCAAATAATTGATCCCTATATTTATCAATATTAATTAAATCACTAATAGAAATAACACCAACAACACGATTAGAATCAGTAACGATAATCCGCTTAATTCGATTTTTTTTCATTAATTCCAAAACATCAGGAATAGAACCATTAACATCAATACTAACGATATCTCGACTCATATAATCAGTAATATTAGGGTCAAAATCATCATTATCAAAAATTCTACAAGCAATATCTCTATCAGTAATAATTCCAACAACGTATCCACGTTCAACTATAGGAATAAATCCAATATCATTTTCACTCATCTTAGAAGAAACAGTAACAACCGAGTCATCCACATTACAAACAATTAAATGTTTATTCATAATATCCTTCAAATCCATATAATCACCACTAATAGTATTAAATAAAAAAGAAATTTTATTCATATTATTATTAGGTGAAAATATGAAAAAAATAAAATTAAAACAAAGAAAAAAACATAATAAATTAATTAGAATAATAATTATAATAATTATATTAATACTAATAATAAATCAATTATTAAAATACATAAATAATAAAATTAGTCCTAAATTAATACATTATGCAGAATTAGAAATAAGAAAACTATCTGGACTTATAATTACAGAATCAATAAAAATGGATGATTTAGAAAAACTAAATATAGAAGACATATTCATAATAACAAAGAATAATGCTTCGGAAATATTAACAGTAGACATTAATACAATAATATTAAATAACGTAATAAGAAACTCAACAATAAATATACAAGAAAACTTAAAAAAACTAGAAATGGGAATAATAGATGATAATAATAAAGAAAATAAGGATGGTGTAGTATTAAAAATACCGACAGGACAAATATACAATAATTTTATGCTAAATAGTCTAGGACCAAAAATCCCAGTAAAACTAAAAATATTAGGTGACATGGAAAGCAAAGTAAATACAAACATAAAAAATTATGGGATTAATAGTGCATTAATTGAAATATCATTATCATTAACAATAAAAGAAGAAGTAATCTTACCAATATCATCAAGAGAAATAACAGTAACACAAACAATACCAATCGCAATAAAACTAATAGAAGGAAAAGTACCAAACTACTATTCAAACGGAATAAATAAATCAGAAACTTTCTCAATACCAATAGAATAAAAATAGAAAATAAGGTATAATAAAACTAGAAGGTGAAGTATGTTATGAAAAATAAAAGAATAATCATATTAATAATACTCGCAATACTGACGTCTGCATGTACAAAAAAAGAAAACAAAATCATAGAAAATTATTTATCATCAAATAAAATAGAAGTAGAACTATATGATAAAGAATATAATAAAATAAAAACACTTCCACGTGGAACAAAAATACAAGAATTAGAAAAAATAGAAAATGAAAATAACACATACATTAAAATAAAATATAATGAAGAAGAATACTTGGTAAAAGAAGAAAATATAAATAAAGATATAATACAAGAAAAAACAATATTTGTAAGAACACCATGCATTCTATATAAAAATAGTGAAGACGGAGAAATAACAACTTCAATACCAAAAGGAGAACAATTAGATATTATAGGATACGATAAAATAAATAACGGAAAAGTAAATATGTATAAAGTAAAATATAATAATCAAGAAGGATACGTATACGAAAAATACTTAAATCAAGATGAACAAGAAGCACTTAAAAGCTATGATAACGGATACTACGAAAAACACCTTAATAGAAACGATATATTAGGAGGAGGAAATGCAGCAAACCTAGACTATTATCCGTATGAAAAACCAAAATTTAAAGATAACCCTATGCCAGAAGAAGTAAAAGCATTATATATAAATGTAGAATCAATAAAAAATATAGATGAATACATAGAATATGCAAAAGAAACAAAAATAAACTCATTTGTAGTAGATATAAAAGAAAATACATTACCAGCATACAAATCTGAAGTAATGAAAAAACTTTCACCAACAAACTATGAAAATGCGATATATACAGTTGATGAATATAAAGAATATATAAAAAAAATTAAAGACAACGGATTCTATGTAATAGGTAGAATTACAACATTTAAAGATGATTTTTATGCATTAGATAATAGTTCAGAAACAATATATGATAAAAGAACAAACGAACCATTCAATCACAATGACTCATATTGGCCAAGCGCATATAGTAGGAATGTATGGTATTTTAATGTAGAATTAGCAAAAGAAGCAGTGAGTGTTATGGGATTTAATGAAATCCAATTTGACTACGTAAGATTTCCAGATGGGACAAGTAATAATGAAGAATATCTAGACTACAAAAATACATATAATGAAACAAAAGCACAAGCACTACAAAATTTTGTAATGTATGCATCAGATGAAATTCATAAACTAAATGCATACGTATCAATAGATGTATTTGCAGAATGTGCTCATGAATACGTAACAGCATACGGACAATACTTACCAGCACTCTCAAATGTAGCAGACGTAATAAGTCCAATGCCATACCCAGATCACTTCAACGAACATCAATATGGCATAGAAGATATAGTATGGATAAATCCATATAAACTAATATATATATGGGCATCAGACTATGTTCAAGAAAGACAAAAAGAAACTTCAACACCCGCAATAATAAGAACATGGATTCAAACATATGACACAATTCGAGAACCATATATAACATATGATAACAGTAAAATAGAAGATCAAATACAAGCACTATATGATGCAGGTCTAAAAAATGGATATATAACTTGGAACTCTGGATCAAGTCTATATAAATATAAATCATTAAACGAATCATTTAATAAAAATTATAAGGAGTAGAATATGAAAAAATATAAATATAATGACATAGAATATGAATTAATTAAAGACTATAAAAATGGATTTGAAGAAGATGAAGTTAGAGAAAAACTAACAGATTTCTTTATAGAATATGACTACATACTAGGAGATTGGTCATATGGAAAACTTAGACTAAAAGGATTTAATGATAAAAAAAATAAAAACTTTAAAGAAATAAATGATATAGATAAAGTAGATGAATATATAAAAAACCATTGTGCATATGAATGCAGATACTTTATATTAAAAAAAATATAAAATAATGATATAACATCAGGGGGGATAAATCATGGCTCAAACAATAATAAATGGAGAAATATATATAAAAACTAAACCAGACATAATAATACCAGATAAAAAAAAGATAAAAGAAATAGAAGAAAAACTCTATGACATAAGCTTTGAAGAAGCACATAATGGATCAACAACGAATACAATTAGAGAAAAACACAAACTAGAAATGTTAAAAGAAGAATTAGAAACAATAAGAACGGATTATAAAGATATGCAAACATTTCACGTATTAGGGATAAATGAAAATTACATAGGAATGACATGTTTTGATAGATTAGGAGAAAAAAAAGAGAGAGCTTATCAAAACATAGGACAAATAAATAAAACATATATTAGACTATGTGACTTTATAAATGAGGCAGAATATATAGGAAAAACATTTAAAAGAACAAAACCAATAAGTGAAAATAATATACAAGATAGTAGTTATATGACAACAACTGATGATTTTTCAATAAAAGTTTTATATAAAACAGATGAAGTAATGCTAATAGAATATAGTTACAATTTTTATAAGAAGAAAATATCCGAATTAGAAATAATGGAAAAAAAATACTTTATTGATAACAATTATGAATTTATAGGAGAAAAAGACAATAGATACATCAATAAAAAAGAATTATATTTGAAGTTGTTAGACCAATTTAATCAAAGATATGAACTTTATAAAAAATATAAAAAAAGAAAACAAAAATAAAACAGGTTAGCCTGTTTTATTTTAGAATACTTTCCAATTTATTTAAAATAAAATCTTTTTCATCATCATTACAAGAATTCCATAAAATCTCAAAAAAAACTCCAATACCAGGTAATGTTACCTCATCGCCCTCATCTATAGAAGAAACAATAGAAGCCTTAATCTCATCAGCTGTTGCTCCTTTAAAATTATCTTTAATACTTTTCCTAATATCAATATTCATGTAATCATCTCCTAAATATATAATGTAAAAAAATAAAAAAAATATACAAAAAAAATCCACAAAGGGATTTATAACATCTGATAATTAGAAGTATTATAAGTTGTACTACTATTTCCAATTAAATTTTCAAGATTACTAACTCTTCTTTCAAGAGAACTAATTTGATTGTTTAAACTAGATAATTGGTCCATAGACCCATTAGAATTACCATAAGAATTATTAAAGTAATTCATGTCACCCATAGGATAACCCATATTAGGAATACCTGGCATCATATTAGGCATATAACTAGGATAAATAGGCATATTCATGCCACAATTTCTATCTTTTTTCATCGAACACACTCCTTTATTGTTCTAATTAATTATATGCGTCTAGGAAAATAATGTTAACAATCACTTGAAAAAAAATAAAATAAATTATATACTTAATATATAATAGAGGTGGAATAATGAAAAAAGGATTTACTTTAATAGAAATGCTGGGAATAATAACAATACTAGGTGTAATACTATTAGTAACATTTCCAGTAATGAATAAATCACTAAAACAAATGAAAGAAAATTCAAATGATAATTTCACAAATAATATAAAAATAAGTGCAGAAACATATATAGAACTTAATAGAGACAAATATCCTGAATTAAAAACAACAGGTGGAACTACTACAATAACAGTACAAGATTTATATGATGCTAACCTTTTAAAAGGCAAAAATGAAAACGTAGACACATCAGATCAAATACTAGTAACAGTACAATCAGATATGACATTGACTTATACATTTAAAGGAAAACAAATCGGTGAAACAAAAAGCTATATATGTGATAATGAAACTACATTTTGTATCTCAAGTAGAAGTGATCTAGAAAACCTAGCAACCGAAGTAAATAATGGAGATACTAAATCAGGAAAAACTTACATACTTACACAAAATATTGATTTAGGAGGAAAATTTGACAGTACTGGAAATCCACAATCAGGTAATAATCCATGGACACCAATTGGAAGTAGTACTAAAGCTTTCTCAGGTACATTTGATGGAGCAGGACATGTAATAACAGGAATGTATATAGATGTAGACGCAACTCAAGTCGGTTTATTTTCAACTATTAACGGTGGAACCATAAAAAACTTAGGAATTGAAAACTCATATGTTAAATCAACACAACAAAATACAGGAAGTATTGCAGGTTATGCAACAAATAATAGTAATATTTTAAACTGTTATAACAAAGCTACAATTTCAGCAAAAAAAACATCAGGTGGAATAGTGGGTGCACTTGTTAACAGTACTATAAAAAACTGTTATAATACAGGTGAGATTAACTCAAATGGACAACAATTTGCTGCAGGAATAGTTGGATATGTGAATAATGCAAATTCAACCATTGAAAATTGTTACAATGCAGGAACAATTACAGGGACTGTACAACCTGGAGGAATAGTAGGTGGATTACAAGGAAAAGTAATAAATAGCTATAATCTAGGAAAAATAACTTCTACAAACCAAGGTGGTGGAATAGTAGGTCAGGCTTATAATTCACCAACTATAATTGGTAACTACAATATAAGCACAACAAATGGAGGAATAGTAGGTGCTATTTCAGGTACAACAACACCAATAATAAATAATAATTTTTTCTTAGATACATCTGCTACCTATGGATTAAACTCAACATCTTCAAATGAGGGTGCAAATCCACTTTCATCAAATGATATGCCAGATGTTATATCCATCATTAATGGAGAAAATGCATATACATATGATACAAAAGGTATTAATAATGGCTATCCAATATTAAAGTGGCAAAATAACTAAAAGCAAGTAAAATCAAATACTTGTTTTTTGTTGGTAAAAATAGTAAAATATAAAATGGTGAACGCAATGAAAAAAAGAATAATTGATTATAATTTAGAAGGAAAAAAAGTAATAATAAGAGTAGATTTTAATGTACCTATTAAAGATGGAGAAATATTAGACGATAATAGAATAAAACAAAGCTTAGAAACAATAAATTATGCACTAGAACATAATGCAAAAGTAATTCTTTTATCACATTTAGGAAGAGTAAAAGAAGAATCAGATAAAGAATCTAATACATTAGAACCTGTTGCTCTAAGACTTAGCGAATTATTAGATAAAGAAATAATTTTTGTGACCGAAACAAGAGGCAAAATACTAGAAGATGAAATAAACAATATGAAAAATGGAGATATAATTCTAGTAGAAAACACAAGATTTGAAGATATAGATGGAAAAAAAGAAAGTGGTAATGACGAAGAATTAGGTGCATACTGGGCGTCTTTAGGAGACATATTTATAAATGATGCATTCGGAACATCACATAGAAGCCATGCATCAAACGTAGGAATTGCTTCCAACTTACCAAATGGAATAGGTTTTTTAATAGAAAAAGAACTAAACGTAATAGAACCAGCTATAAAAAATCCAAAAAGACCATTTACAGTAATATTAGGTGGATCAAAAGTATCAGATAAAATAGGAGTAATAAAAAATCTTGTTAATAATGCAGATTACATATTAATAGGTGGTGGAATGGCATTTACATTCTTAAAATCACAAGGAATAAATATAGGATCATCATTATTAGACGAAGAAAATATAGACTTCTGCAAAAAAATAATGGAAGAGAATAAAGATAAGATAATACTTCCAATAGATGTAGTTACATCAACTAATATAGATGTACCAACTGATGTGCGTGAAATATTTATTAGTGATATAAAAGATAAAGAAATTGGATTAGATATCGGACATCAAACAATAAAATTATTCAAAAGTTATTTAGAAGATAGTAATACAATTATATGGAATGGACCAGTTGGTAAATTTGAAAATGAAGAATACGCAAATGGAACAAAAGAACTTTGTAAAATATTAGATGGCAAAACAACAACAATTATCGGTGGAGGAGATACTGCAAGTGCAGTTATCAACCTAGGATTTAAAGATTCATTTACACATATATCAACAGGTGGAGGAGCAACACTAGAATTACTAGAAGGAAAAAAACTTCCTGGAATAGAGATAATTGAAGACAAATGAAAAAACAAATAAAAAGTAAACTAAATATTATAATATTAATACTTGTAACAATATTAGTATTATATATATCCCTAAAAGACGACTTCTTTGAAGTAATAAATGGCTTAACAAAAATTAATGTGTTTTGGATTATAATTGCACTAATATTTGCACTAGGATATTATTACATGAGAGCACTATCATTATATAGTTTTACAAAAAAATTTAAAAAAGATGAAACATTTACCAATATATTTAAAATAGTTTTTATAACACAATTTTTTGACGGGATAACACCATCCTCAACAGGTGGACAACCATATCAGATATATGCATTTAATAAAGAAAATATTAAACTGGTAGATGCTACAAATATAGTTATACAAAATTTTATAGTATATCAAATAGCTTTAATATTGCTAGGACTAATAGCAGTAATATCAAATAAATATTTAAATCTTTTTGATGAATTGGGAATAATAAAAAAACTAATTTTACTTGGATTTATAATAAATGTAATAGTAATAATTGGCTTGTTTAGTTTAGCATTTATGAAAAAATTAAACAAATTAATAGTAAAACTAATTGTAAGAATACTATCAAAATTAAAAATAATAAAAAACAAAGAAGAAATAATAAAAAATTTAAATACAACAGTTGAAAACTTTCATGACGGAGCAAAACTATTACTAAAAAATAAAATAGACTTTTTAAAAACAATATTCTATAATTTTGTAGCACTTCTATTATTCTATAGTATACCTATAGTAATACTATACGGATTAGGAGACTATACTAGCATGAACATTATAGAATCGATAATTGCATCAGCACATGTTATGCTTATAGGCTCATTCATACCTATACCAGGTGCAACAGGTGGACTTGAATATGCATTTACACAGTTCTATGGTGTATTTATAAGTGATTCAACACTAACACTTGTGATGCTATTATGGAGATCACTAACATATTATTTAGGGGTAATAATAGGTTCAATATTATTAAATATTAGAAAGAAGAGATAACATGAGAATTGGAATATTCACAGATACATATCCACCATATATAAATGGAGTATCAACAAGTATATCAATGTTAGAACGTGCTTTAAAAAAGAAAGGCCATCAAGTTTTTATAGTAACAGTTAATCCAGAAAATATGACATATAAATATGAAAAAAACATAATAAGAATACCAGGAATACCAACAGGAATATATGATTATAGATTAACAGGAATATATCCGATAAGAGCAATAAAAACAATAAAAAAATGGAATTTAGACGTAATACATTCACATACAGAATTTGGAATAGGAACATTCGCACGAATTATAGCTAAACAACTTAATATTCCATTAGTACATACATATCATACAATGTATGAAGATTATGTACACTATATAACAAAAGGATATTTCAATGACACAAGTAAAAAAATAGTAGAACACCTAACAAAATTTTACTGTGATAAAACAGCAAAAGAATTGATAGTTCCAACAAAAAAAGCCTATGATTTATTTATAGAAAAATATAAAGTAAATAAAAACGTACATATAATACCAACAGGAATAGAAATAGAAAAGTTCTATAGACAAAACATTAATGAAAACAAACTACAAAAGCTAAAAGAAAAATTAGGAATTCAGAAACAAGACTTTGTAATACTATATGTAGGAAGATTAGGAGAAGAAAAAAATGTAGATTTCTTAATTGAAAATCAAGAATTCCTCACAAAGAAAAATAAAAATGCTAAACTACTTATAGTTGGAGATGGACCAGATTATAAAAAATATACTGAAAAAGCAAAAAAAATGAACTTAGAAAAAGAAATAATTTTCACAGGAAAAGTACCATATAATGATATTTCATATTACTACAACATGGGGAATGTGTTTGTAACAGCTTCAACAACAGAAACACAAGGATTAACTATAATAGAAGCAATGGCCGCAAGCATCCCTGTAGTATGTATAGATGATGATTCATTCAAAAAAACAGTAGTAAATAATTTAAATGGTTTTATATTCAAAAATAAAAAAGAATATAGAAAATATATAGAATTATTAATGGATGATCAAGAAAAATTAAAAAGACTTGGTGAACAAGCAAAAATATCAACAATAGAGTATTCAGCAAAATACTATGCAGAAAGAGTATTAGATGTATATAGAAAAACAATAAATGAAAATAAAACTAGCAAAACATTTCCTGGAAGAATAAAAGAAGTAATAAAAAATGGATTTAAAGATTAAAGAAGTTGTTGTAAATCAATGACTTTTTTTGATAAAAATCGACTTTTGTCGACAAAATTAGAAGATTTTCATTCTTTCTATTTTAATGAAGTTTGTTGTATAATATTTTTGTATTTATGAGGAGGATAAAAATGGGGAAAATAAAAGTATTAATGATAGATGATAACATTAATTTAGTAGAAATGGTAAAAGAATATTTTAATAAAAATAGTAATATAGAAGTAGCATTAACCGCACATGATGGAGAAAAAGGATTAGAACTTATTGAGAACAATCTAGAAAACTTTGATGTAGTTCTATTAGATCTAATAATGCCTAAAAAAGATGGATTATATGTATTAGAACAAATAAATAAAAAGAATTTAAATTGTAACGTAATAGTAGAAACAAGCTATAACTCACAAGACGCAATAAGACAAGTAGGAGAGTATAATGTTAATTATTTTATACTAAAACCATTTGAACTAACTGACTTAGAACAAAGAATAATAGACGTAGTAAATAGTAAGAATAAAAAAGGAAAACAAATAAATATAAAACAAAATAATTTACAAATCTCAATTACAAAAATACTACATGAATTAGGAATACCATCGCATATAAAAGGATACCAATATATTAGAGAAGGAATCGGAATAATATATGAACGTCCAGAAACAATAGGTGGAATAACAAAAGAACTATATCCAGAACTAGCAAATAAATTCGATACAACAGTATCAAGGGTAGAACGAGCTATACGTCACGCAATAGAAGTGAGTTGGAATAGAGGAGATTGGGACTTAATGGAAGAAATATTCGGACATAGTGTAGACATAGATAAAGCAAAACCAACAAATAGTGAATTCATAGTAACAATAGCAGATAAATTAAGATTAGATAATAAAATATTAGTATAAAGTAGATAGAATCTACTTTTTTTGTTATAATAAAATTAATATAAAAATATTTAGGAGTGTTTAGAATGATTGATTTTGAAAGTTTTAAAAAAATATATGAAAGTATTCCTGGAGAACCTGAATTTGAACTATGCTTTAAAAATACGAACGATACATACATGATAATAAAATATCCTGATGATATCTCATTCCAAAAATGTTGCGATAAAGAACATAGAAAAGAAATAATATGTAGCTCATTAGATGAATTGTATAATTCAATATTATATGATGATATATGTTTAAAACGAGATTGGAATAATATAAACGATATAATTATAGATGCAGCATGGAGTGTTGTAGATGATAAGGATGAAATAAAAAGAATTTTTAATATAAAATAAGAGGTCTAATATGAAAAAAATTTTAATAATTATATTAATATTTACACTACTATTAGTTACTTTGCTTTTAATTCGAAGATTCGATTTTAATAACTCTATATTTGTAATAACACAAAATACAAACACCAATGAAATACATTATTATGAAGTAAATAATTGGAAATACAAAAGAAAAATAAATGAATTTGAAAGTGATAAAACAGAAATATTTAAAGTTGATAATAAGTGCTACAACAACCATGCTGATATAGAAAAACATATGGACTTAAATCAAATGATGATTGAAAACTGTACAATTAAAGATTATTTAGAAAATAATATTGAAATAAATGGATATTTAGAAAAAATAATCAAACTAGTTTCAAAAAAAGAAAAACACGACATATTTGATAATACTATAATAAAAGTAAATGATGAATATTATGTTGTTGTTGAACTAAATGTCAATCTATGGACACCATATAAACTTTATAAATATAGTAAAGAAAAAAATAAGTTAAAACTAATTTATACATTTGATGGTGAAGAAGTTATCGGAATAAAAAATAAATAATATAGAAGGTGTAGTATGAAGAAGAAAATAGTGTTTAGTTTTTTTATAATATTCTTAATAATTATTATTGGATTGTTATTAATTAAAATAATTCTTGATAGTTTCTATAACAAAGAATTTAATAAATTTGACTATGATAAAGCAAAAAAAACAGCAATCAAATACTTAAATAAAAATGAAGAACAATTAAAAACGATAGTCGATGAATTATATGAAAATAAATCATCAATAGAAAACCCACTGGAAAATATAATACACGCAAGATATTATTATGATGATAATTTTAATTTTAAAAATGATGAAGAATATGTTAAACTTGATATTGATGCACAAGGAATGTTAGGTGGACAATACTATGGAATAATATATTCCAAAAACAATGAAGAAGATTTAATAAAGAATAAAGAATTATTTGGAAATAATATATTTATAAGGAAAAAGATAAAAGATAATTGGTATTTTTATTATGATGACTATGATGGAAAAGTAAATATTAACAAAATAAAAGAGTAGATATAAAATCTACTCTTTATGTTATTAAGAAATATGATTTAAATATTTTTTAATTATTGACATACATTTGTTTGTGTGATATATTGTTTATATTGAACGTTGAAATAATAAAAAAAATGAGATTATGATATATGAAGATAAAGACGGATTTACAAAAGTAAATACTAGATTTATAAAGCTAAGGAATTGGAAGAAAATTCAAAATAGTTTGAGGGGGAATAAAATATGGACCAAGATAAAATGCATTTAATTAATAAAATATTTAACAATGAAACAATAAGAACTGTTTGGGATAAAGAACAGGAGAAATACTTTATTAGTGTTGTTGATATAGTTCGAGTAATATCTGAAAGCAAAGATGGTAGAAAATATTGGAACAAGTTAAAGCAAAGGCTAACAGAGGAAGGAAATGAAACGGTGACGAAATGTCACCAGTTGAAATTTAAAGCTCAAGATGGTAAATATAGACTAACAGACGTGGTTGATATTGAAGGAATGTTTAGAATTATTGAATCAATTCCTTCAAAGAATGCAGAGCCTATAAAACAGTGGTTAGCCAAACTAGGTAGTGAAAGAATTGATGAAGTATTTGACCCATCAATATCTGCGCAAAGGTCTATAGACTTGTATAGAACAAAAGGTTTTGACGAAGAATGGATTACTAAAAGATTAAAAGGCATACAAGATAGACATAAACTAACTGATGTATGGAAAGAAGGAGGAATTACAGAACATAAAGAATATGCAATACTGTGAGATAGCAACAAGAGAACTTGCGAGTGTTCATAAACCTCAAGGATTAGAACAAAATAAAAAAATAGCTCAAATGGGTGGAAGTGCAGCTAAGGCAGCGAGAGATAATATTGAAAAGAATTTAGGTAAATCAGTAATATCAAGAGATAATAGATTGAATTATAAATATATTGATGATAAATCAAAAATAGAAAATAAATGAAAGACAAAAATATAAAATCAAATTACAATTCAAAGAGTAGATAAGGCATTTACTATTCTATGATATAATTAAATAGATTTAAAATTAAAGAATGGAGAAAAGATTATGAATGAATATTTTGATGTTTTAAATAGCAATGGAGAATATACTAATGATGTAGCTTCAAGAGAAGAATGCCATAAAAAAGGACTCTATCATAAGGCAGTGGTGGTTATTGTTTTAAGTACAGATAATAAAAAAGTCTTATTGCAAAAGAGAAGTGCAAATAAAAAACTATGGCCAAACTTATGGGATATTACAGCTGGTGGTCATGTTCTATCAGGTGAATTGGGATATGAAGCTGTAATAAGAGAAACAAAAGAAGAAATAGGAATAGATATAAAAAAAGAAGAATTAGAATTTATAGGAGCAACAACTTCTGAAACTATAAAAGGCGATATAATAAATAGACACTTTAATGAGTATTTTATTGTACACAAAGATATAGATATTAACGATATTACTTTACAAGAGGAAGAAGTACAAGATATTAAATGGTTAGAAAAAGAAGAAGTGATTAGAAGAATTAAAAATAACTATGAAGATTTAACAGAAAAAATAGGATGTTGGAATTATCTAATGAAATATTTTGAAATGATTGAAAAAAATTATAGATAAAGAGTAGATATAAAATCTGCTCTTTTATGATATAATGAATTAGGTGATAAAATGAAAAAATTTGTAATAACATTAACAACCTTATTAATAATATTAATAATAGGAATGATACTAATAAAACATAGTTATAATAAAAACAAAATAGAAATAACTTTATCAAAACAAGATATAGAAGTATATGAAAATATAGAATTAAAAGACTTAATAAATGAAGATATAAATTTATTAAATAATCAAAAAATAGATACAGAAAAATTAGGAGAACAAAACATAGAAATAAAATATAAAAACAAAATATTTAAATATAAAGAAAATATAGAATTAAATATAATAGATACAGAATCCCCATTAATACTTGTAAACAATGCTTGGGTAGAAGAAGGCAATGAAATAGACTTAGTAAATAATTCTTTATGTGCTGATAACTATGATGCCAGACCAACATGCAAAGTAGAAGGAGAATATGATATAAACACACCTGGAGAATATAGCCTAAAATATATAGGTATAGACTCATCACAAAATAAAACAGAAAAGAATTTTACTTTAACAGTATATAAAAAACCAGAACCAGTCGAACCAACAGAACCAACAGAGCCAATAGAAGAACCATACGTAGATTTTCAAGATATCATAAAAATACATAAAAATAATAATACAAAAATAGGAATAGATGTATCAAAATGGCAAGGTGAAATAGACTTTGAAAAAGTAAAGAATGCAGGATGTGAATTCGTAATAATAAAAGCAGCAGGATCATACATAGATGGAGAAATGTATACTGATCCAAAATTTTTAGAAAATATAGAAAATGCATTAAAAAATAATCTAAAAGTAGGAGTATATTTTAATAGTGACGCAAATAGTGTAGATTTGGCAAAACAAGAAATAGACTACATATTAGATTTAATAAAAGACTATGATATAGAACTAGGAATTGCTTATGACTGGGAAAACTTTACAAACTTTAATACATTTAATATAAGTCTTCATACACTAAATGAAATGGCAGATGTATTTTTAAAAGAAGCACAAGAAAAAGGATATAAACCAATACTTTATAGTAGCAAATATTATTTAGAAAACATATGGAATCAAAAATATCCAATTTGGGTGGCACAATACGCAGACAACAATACATATGAAGGAGAATACATAATGTGGCAACAATGTAGTGATGGAAAAATAGATGGAATATTAGGTTATGTAGATATAGATATAATGTATGAATAATTAAAATTAAGATGAACACAACTAATATAATACATAATAAATTAAAAAAAATTAGTTGTATTGACTAAAAGTTAATTAAAAGTTATGATTTGATATAGGAACTCTTAATAGTTGGGTGCTTGCCAAACTTCTAATGAAGGGAGGCTTGATATTATGAAGAAAAAAGATTTGTTAATCACTTTTCTAATATTAATCATCATTTTATTAATAGTATCAGTAATGATTCTATGCATAAAAAAATAGCACTCAATTTACTGATGTAAATTAGTGCAACCTTTTTTAATGGGAAGTACTCAACATTGGCAATTAAGTAGTTCCTTTTTTTATTATATGAAGAATTCCTTCACTACATACATTCTAACATAAAGAAAAATAAAAATCAATAATTTACAAAAAATTAATGAGTTAAAA
>CAMVNW010000014.1 GCA_947168965.1 uncultured Caryophanales bacterium | reverse complement strand
TCTACTTGGAATAGTTTTTAAACCTAATTTCTTACAAGCTAATAATCTTCTATGACCAGATATCATTTCATATCTATCATTATCTTTTTTTCTAATTATTACAGCTTCTACTAATCCATTTTTACTTATGCTATCTTCTAATGCTTTTAATTCATCATTATCAAGAACTTTAAAAGGATGATCTTTAAAGTTATCAATCAATGAAATATCTATTTCTTCAATTTTTTCTTTACTATCATAATCTCTTTGTTCTTGTGTAGTATAAAAATCATCTAGATTGAAGCTCATGGGTATTTCTTGTTTTTTGTTTTTCTCGTTCATCTCTTAAAACCTCCTTCGCTAGTTCTATATAACTTTGAGCTACTTTGCTATCTTTATCATAAGAAATAATGCTTTCTCCCATTCTTGATGATTCAGCAGCTTTTACAGCTCTTGGAATTTGAGTATCATATAGTTTGAAAACTTTGCCATATGTTTCTCTTAATTCATCACTTATTTCCTTTGAAAGATTTCTCCTTCCATCGACTATTGTTAATAGAATTCCTGCAATATCTAATTTTGGATTTATCTGTTTTTT
Source organism: uncultured Caryophanales bacterium (assembly GCA_947168965.1). Taxonomy (GTDB): domain Bacteria; phylum Bacillota_I; class Bacilli_A; order RF39; family UBA660; genus UBA3631. Next base: position 23,476 of record CAMVNW010000014.1, on the reverse strand, counting down.
TACTTTTAATATAGTATTCATCAAATGACTCATTCCTTTAGCCGCTAAGAATTCTGATTGTACTGGAATAATAACCTTATCTGCACTAGCTAAGGCATTAATTGTAATCATTCCCAGTGAAGGCATGCAATCTATCAAAATAAAATCATACTTATCTTTTAATTCACTAATACTATTTCTTAATGTATATTCTCTACTCATAGCATTAACTAAACTAACTTCCATTGAAGCTAATTCTAGATTTGTTGGAATTAAGTCAACTCCTTCATCATGATGTAATACTGCTTCCGTTGGATTAACATCCATATCATTCATAGTTCTTCCCATTAATGTAGATAAAGTAATAGGAATATTATCAGCATTATGCCATCCCATGTATGTTGTTAAATCTCCTTGAGGATCTGCATCAATTAATAGAACTCTTCTTCCACTATGTGCAAGCGCTACTCCTAAGTTAAAAGTAGTTGTTGTTTTCCCTACTCCTCCCTTTTGATTAGCAACCGCAATAACTTCACACTTCAGGATTCATTCACCTCCTTCCTAATTTATAACCATAATATTGATAAAAGTCATTTGTGCAATTTAGACATTTGCACCTTTACCAATCATGATTTTAAATAAAAAAAGAAGACCCGGATTTCTCCTGAGTCTTCTTTGACGATATCATTATAATATATCTTTAACTGACATGAACTGCCATATTTAGTATTTCTCTATGTTTTCTATAAACTGTTCTTTCAGACATATGAACTAACATCACTATTTTATTCCATTCCATTAGTTCTATATAACGATATCTAAAAATCATTCTAATTTCTGGATCATTAATTGAATCTATAAAATCTTCTATTTTCATTAGTTCTTTTAATGCTTCATCTTTCTTTTCCTCAAGCCTTTTATCATATTTTTCAATAAGTATCATTCTTTGTTCTTGAGGATTACTTAATCTTTTTTCATATCTCATCCCATTAATTCTATTAGCACTTAAGAAAGTATCATCTATCTCTTTTATTCTTTCTTCTATTTGTTTGATTTCTTTTTTTAAGTAGTAGTATCTTGATAATTCTTCTTTTGTCATAATCTAATCCTCTACTTTTCAAAATCTTTTAGAAGTTCTTCACAATAGTCTTCTGAATAGATATCTTTCTTAAAGTTTTCTAACTTAAGAAAATTTGATTCTAAAGCATTTTTAAAATAACCAAATTTATTATTTATTTTGTATCCTTCTTCATCTTCAAATTTTCTATCAATTACTCTTGGAACTATATAATGGATGGACATCATTAATTCTCTTTTTGTATATCCTTTTTCTAAATAATCTTCAAATAATTCATCAAACAAAAAAGACGAACTATCATCGTCTTCAATATATTTGTATTTTATTAATTCTTTAGTAAATTCATTATGTTCGGAATTTCGTAATTCCGTTTTATCAATTTTATCTTTAATTATTAAATCCTTTAATTGTCGTTGATCTACCGTCATCGGTGAATCCGTCGACGGATATTCAGTCAACGGTGAATTATCCTTTAATCTCTCTTCTAAGACTGATTTTCTATGAACAATGTATTTATACCTAAAATGTCCTTTTCCATCACGTACTTGGTTAATTTCTACGTATCCGAACCTTTTAAGTTCATTCAAAGTATTCTTAATTACATCTCTACCTTCTTGGCAAATTGCTATCAATCCATTTAATGAATAATCCCAATTAGGCGGTAATGTAAAAAATACATACATTAATCCTTTTGCTCTTAATGACATATTAGTATTTCTTCCTATTGGTGATGGTCCTACAAAATAACCATCTTCACAATCAATTTCTATTTCTTTCATTCTATTTTCTCCTTCGTTCTATTTTGACTGGTCTATATTAAAATCCAGAGTCTATAAAACTCTTAGAGTAGAATGCTTTTCTTATAAAAACTGTAATTTGTAGTCTATTAAATTCTTTAAACTTAAGAGTATAATTTTTTATCAACTAGTTTTTTATCATAGAAAAAGGAAAACATAATTGTTTCCCTCCAAATTTTTAAAAATTAAAATATGGTTTATATAGATAAGATATTATTAACCAGTTGGACCATTTTTTGAGATTTTGGTATCTTCTAAAAAAAGTGAATTTTAAGTTCTCCAAAATTCTTAAAAAATAAAAAGCCCATGAAATCAAGGTAAAATCTATATCAAAAATATGCTCTAGTAATTTTTATTACATTTTCCTACAATCTCCGCCACTCTAATTGGCTCAACATGTTTATTTTTTGACATAATACGCTCCTATTCACCAAAACCCAAACCCCTAGTAATATAACCTATGATACATTATATCATAAAAACTAGATTTAGACTTCATATTTACCGAAAATTTACCATTAAAAAATGGCACCTAAGACGTGTCGTGCCATGTTAAATACAAAGATGATTAATCAACTACCCCATAGACCCCTTAAGTGCAGTCTATGATAGCATAAGTCAGGCAAAAAATCAATATTAGAGTGTTAATTTATCTTTATTTTTCAATTATTTATAGAATTTTTAAGTACTTTTAATATTAAAACGCTAAAAAAGAGGTTAGCCTCTTCCGAGACTAACCCTATTTTGATGCCTTAAAGTATACAAATTGTGTAGTTAAATTCCAATCATATCCTTTCCACATATCCGTTTCTTCGCTGCCAGGATCTAACATATATATTTTGTCTCCTACTACATTATCAATTGCAACCCAATGTTGTGATGTTTCTGTGGCACCTGCAACTTCAGCAGCAAGATAGTAACCACTTTCTTGATATCTTCTAATTAATGCTAATTTTTCTTGTTTAGTTTTGCCTTTAAGCATTATTCTATCTTGATAAACAAATCCAGGTACAACTTTTGATATTGGTCCATATTGAAGATTTGCTCCATCAAAGCCGTATATATTATTTAATGCTGTAACGAATGTTCCTGGATTAAATGGATAAATATCTTTTGTAGGTACTCCACTTTTTTTAATAAGAATAGAAACTGAAGTTACAAGGCAACCAACATCTCCAATAGTTTTTGAAGTATTTCCGATTCTAATGTTAGACCATTCTCTTCCCTTTTGTTTCCATGTAGTTATCTCACCACTTGATCCATATACTCCATAAATTGCTGATGCCCACATTGTAATATATTTATCACTAGATAATTCCTCGTACTGCTTTAACTGAGTTGAGTTAAAATTATATTTAGTTTTTAATTCATCTGGTGATTTAGAATTTATATAAATATGCAATACTCTTTTCTCTACTTCAGACTCTGTTTCAACATCATAATGCTTTATATCTGATGCGGTCGGTCTTTGATAATGACTATTACCACTTATTTCTACATGTACTCTTGAATCTATTGTTTTAACTTTATATTTTTCTACTTTGGTTTCATATGTAAGATAATTCATATCCCAAAATACTTCTTCAAGTATCTTTTTCTTTTCAGGAGTAATTGTCATTACTTCTTCATTATTGCCATTAGATACTCTAGTTGCATATATAGAAAGAATATCTTTCCATGGTGCTTGATTAGACTCAATTATTACTTCATCATGAATTTCTCTTCTTTCTATATCAGCAATTCTTGCATCCATTTTATTATTAAGTTCAACAATACAATCACTCATTTTAATCTGATTATGTGAATCTGATGAAAAGAATATGCCAAATATAGAATATATTAATAATCCTATTAAACAAATAATTATTATAGGTATTGCTGCTACAGCACCTCCAGCGGTTAGAATGGTAACTAATGACTTACAAGCTGCTATTATTGCTTTAATTGATGCTTTAAGTCCTTTATATGCAGCTTTTACTCCTTTAACGGTTGCTTTACTTCCTTTAATTGCAAGTTTTTTACCTTGCTCTAACATTTTCTTACTTAGTTTTGTGGCTTCTTTAGATGCTTTTTCAGACTTTTTTGCTATATTTTGAGATGTCTTGATACCTTTTTCTACAATTTCTTTATTAGCCACCTTCTTAAGTTTATTCTTCTGATATTTCTTGATTGCCACATCTTTAGTTTTAGTAACTCCTTTTTTAGCTGCATATATTGATTCATCTTTAGCTCTATTAGAAACATATTTAATTTTATCAGAACCATAATCAACTACATTGCCATCACCACTTACAGCATCTTTTGACCTTTCGTTTGCATATACTATTGGATCTTTTATTCTTTCTGTCCATGCTATAGCTTTATCTAATTTTTTTACGGATTTTGGTTTAATATCTTTTGTTTTTATATCGCTCATATTTAATCCTTTCTAATTCATAGTTTTCCACTATCTTTTTTAGTAAATATACAAAAAAGGCTATTATCATAAAACTAGATAATAGCCATATTGTTAATTGTGTCATTTTCCTTCTCCCGGTTTTGTTGTCATAAGTTTATATAATTTAGTATCAGTTGGGAACTTATTTATAAAAGGTACAAGAGAACTACCCACTTTTAATAATCCTTGTCCTGCTCCTACGTTTGTAATATAACTCATTTGTGAATCAGAAATTGATAGTAGCTTTGCTAGTTCAGTCCTATCAGTTGCAGCTTGATTAAGCATTACTATGAATTCCGAATTAGCTAACATTGTTCTTGCAGTATGTGATTGCAATAAATCATCTACATTTTGTGTTATACCTGTACAATATGCTCCATACTTACGAACTCTCTTCCAAAGAGTAAATAAGAAATTTGCTGAATATTCCTGTTGAAATAATAAATATATTTCATCAATGAATATATACGTATTTCTTCCTTTAGCTCTATTTGCAGTAATTCTGTTTAATATTGAGTCAAGAACTACTAACATTCCTATTGGCAGTAATTGTTTACCTAAGTCTAAAATGTCATAACAAATAATTCTACTATTTGTATTAACATTTGTATTCTTTGCAAATGTATTTAGGGAACCATCCGTAAATAATTCTATTGCTAAGGCAATTTGTCTAGCTTCTGGTTCTTCTTGTTTTAATAGTTCTTCTCTAAAATCTTGTAATGTAGGTGGGATTCCCATGTAATTTCCCTGTTGATATGCTCTATATACTTTTGCAGTACATCTATCTATAATTGATTTTTCTTTTGGTCCTAGATTTCCACTACCCATTAAATGTTCGCAAAGCGATAATATAAATTCTGACTTTAATATAACAGGATTTGCTCCGTCACCATAAGCTTCATTCATATCCATAGCATTAATATGATTATTACTTGTTGCTGAAATATGAATATCTTCTCCGCCAAGTGTTTCAACTAATTTTGGATATTCTCTTTCTGGATCAATTATTATGATATCAGCATTTGGATCACGTAGAGCAATTGAAACTATTTCATTTTTTGCAGTAAATGACTTTCCAGAACCAGATACTCCTAAAATAAAAGAATTACCATTAAGTAATTCTCTTCTATCAGCTATTATCATATTTTTTGAAATAACATTATCTCCATAATAAATCCCATTTTCGTGATTTATTTCTTGTACCCTAAAAGGCATAAATACCGCAAGTGATTCTGTTGTTAAAGTTCGAAGCGCATTTATTTTCCTAATTCCAAATGGCATTGAGGTATTAAGTCCATCTTTTTGTTGCCATTTTAAAATTGCTAATTGGCATAAATGTTTTCTACCAGTTGATAATAATGATTCTGTATCTAATTCTAATTGTTCTTTTGAATCCGCTATTAATACCATTGTAAGAATGCATATAAACATCCTTTGATCCCTTGTAGTTAAGTCATCTAAGAACTCTTTCGATTCTTGTCTTTGTTGTTCCATGTCATATGGAATTACAGCACTAAAATTATTATTGCTATTTTGTTTTCTTTGCCAATTTGTAATATTAGTTTCCACACCTAGTCTTCTATTTTCTACTTCTCTAATAGCTTCGTCCATAGGAATAGGAATTATATCTATTGATAACATAAGATTTCTATTTAAATCTGTTAGTTCTGCAACCATATCATCTTTTATATAAGATGCATAATCTTTTAAAAAGAATACTCTTCCATATTTATTTCCCATTGTAAAATAATCTTTTTCAAAACTAAATGAATCAGGGCAAATATAATCTTTAAATGAATGACCTTTTCTCATATTATCTAACATATCCCAAGTGAATATATTTTCTTCCCCAATTCTATAAAAATCATGTGCAAGTCTTAATCTATCAGAAGCATCTAATTCAATACATTTAGACCCTAATTGATTAAAGTGATTGGATAAATCTGCACTTATTCTCGAAAAATAAATTTTGGCTTCATCATAACTTTTTTTACTAACTGATATAGTTAAAAATTTTTCTTGTATTATTGAATTAGCTCCCAAAGCTTTATCCATTAGCATTTTATTATACTCATCTCTGTATTCATCTAACGAATCATTTGCTTTAGGTATCATTATATTTTTTTCAAAGTCAACTCTATTTAATCTTCTATTTAATACAGTTATTTTCGAAGTTGCCCCAGGATCTAAACTATTTAATAATTCTGAATAGTCTAAAAACATAGCTTCTTTATCAGGACGTGAAGCTACTGCATAGTTAATATCAGTAAACCTATAGCATTTACTAAATTTATTTTTTGATACTTCGAATATTCCATCCTTATGAATTGTTTTTAAAGGAATACAGTCTTGTACTCCTTTAGGTGGAATAAACTTTTCTCTATCCTGTTTGAACAGATTCCTTATTGTTTTCATTCTTTTTATCATCCCCTATTTTATCTTTTAATAACTCATAATAATAATTTGATGGTTTAAAAGTTAGTTCCTTTGGTGTAAGGAATTCATTTCTAATATACGCTAATACAAATTCTTCAGCGTTCATCCCATTATATTTTATGAATCCGATTGCTGCAAATGGAGCAGCACCTAAAATACATACCCATGAAAGTGTTTCTATTCCAAAATATGGTTTAAGTAAGAAATATAACAATAACGCCACTAAACATGCCAATATTGAAAATACAAATTGTCTTAATGATAATCCAAAGTAAACACTTTCGGTATAATCTCTTATTTCTTTATTTATTTTTACTTCCACTAGTATCCTCCTAAATGAAAAGAACCTACGCATTGTTAGGTTCTTTAATCAAGCTTATTATATTTGCAATTATTCTTTGTCCGTGGTTACTTTCTAAATGACCGCTAATAGCTATTGCTTGAGATTTATTTAACGAATTAGAAATATTACCATCATCATAAACATATACACAAGCAAAATTCGGTTCTAAGTTATAGTCATCATCATTTGGAATTGCTAGTTTTAATTTTATTGCTTTTTTATTATTACAGCTAATATTTTTTTGATAGCCTATAACTCTTCCAACTAATATTACTTCATTATGTAATCCTACTTGATTTACCATATTATCCCCCTTTCTTGATTAGGAATAATATACTAAGTAAAAGATTATTGCAAATCACCATTTTTACTTTTTATTCTTATTTTTTTGTTGATTTTTTATTTTTCTATGATAGATTTTATATTTTTATTTAGTATAATCACTATCAAAAAAATATTTTTAAAGTATTTTATACTTTTTTATTATTTTGTTGTTCTTCTATCCTTGAACAATTACTTGATGTCTTTAAACAACTATATATGAATACTGAAATTATAATAAATACAAATATTGTTAATACTTTCATACTATCTCCTTTATTTTTTATCTTTCATAATCAATTCTTTTAAAATTACTCATTTTAATTGTATTAATCTTATTTTCTGTTTCTATAATACTATTCTTATCAAATCGCATTTTATATCTAAGGATTTGATTATCATCTAGTGATTTAAAATCTCCATTTTCATAATCATCTCCTAAAATTAAAAAAGGACCGGCAATTATGTCGTGTCCTATGTCTCTATTTAATTTCATTCCATTGATTTTACCTTCTTCATTGCAAATTAGTACTACACTATCATCATTTGGTAAATATACACATTCAATATATCCTCCAACTAATTCTTGTTTTGCTTCTAGTGTGTTTTCTAATTCAATTTCTTTAGGTAATTCATATGGTTTTATTAATAACCCTTTTATTCTTTCCATATAATTTAAAAAAGTATTGCCAAAAAGCAACACTTTTATAGTCCTTCCCTTTGTGAAACTATTGTTTTATCACAATAATATTTCTTATCTTGTTCATTATCAAAAATAACATATATTTCTTTTACATCTTTAAATGATAAACCATCCATATCTAGATTATCTATTATTGGAAATAAGAGTCTATCTGATAATTCTTCTTTTTCTTTAATCATTTTTATTTCTTCGTTATTTATATTATTATCTATAAAATGCAATGTTCCATTGTTTTTTTCAGTTATTATTTGTCCTTTCATTTAATACCTCCATTACAATTTTATCATAATCCCATCATTTCACGCACTACTCTATCTGACATTTTTATTGTTCCTACTAGGACTAACATATTAAAAACTAATTCTCCTATGTAAGTCCAAACTTGTGTAACTGCTGCGGCACTCGCATCTACTACTGGTGGTGAGCTAGCAAACAATGAGAATATTATGCATGAGAGTACAATTATCACTCCTTCCAAGCAGACAGCAGCATAACTTTTTAGGAAACTCTTTCCAATTGATTGGGTAGGTTCTCCAGCAAATGTAGAAAGTGGTACTGGAGCCAGTGCTGTATAAAGATATAATTTAAAGAATCTTCCATAAACTGTCATTATCATAATAAATGATAAGACCGTTACCACCAGTCCTCCAATTAAAGTAACTGCCCATAGTGGAATTGATTCAAAAAAACCACAATCTTCTATTGCATTGATAATAGATGTCGGTAATACTGTTTTTGTTGAACCACTAATATTTGATAATGAAATTATTTTTGATACCATCCCTTGTGATATCCTAAACAATGAAAGCATTATGTCCATCCCATAAGTTACTACTATTTTAGCAATAGCAAATCTTATAAATAGTTTTAATGCGTGTTCTGGTTTCTTTACTTCTGTTAATGAACCACAAGTCTTCATTACTCCAATTACAAAAAATAAAACTAGTAAAGCTAGTCCTATCGCTTGCATTCCACCATGTATTGTTGTTATTACTTTCCAAATATCTCCACCTTTAAATGTTTCAGGAGTTTGAGTTACAAGATTCCATATATCGGCAAGTTTTGAATTCCATGTATCTAGTGCATTTTGAATGTTTTGAACAATCCAGTTGTCACTCATATAAAAACCTCCTTTTTAAAAGGAAGATATTTCTATCCTCCAGTAATCATATTAAGTATTTCTTTTGCGAATGTAATAACAATTCCTCCAGCAAGGGTTAAGAATCCATTTGCCCTTTGACTTGGATCGTGACTCTTAATTGATAATCCAATTTGAACTATAGAGAATCCTAGAATAATCATTCCAACAGCTCTAATTAGTCCAAATATAAAATTAGACAAATTATTAACTACTGATAGAGGATCATCTGCTGCTAATACAACAGTAGAAGTTCCACCTATAGCTAATAACATAAGAACATAAGCGAAGATTTTAAATCTCTTATATCCTTTTTTTCCTAATCCATTTTTAAATTTTTGAAAATTATTAATTACTTTCTTCATTATTTATCCCTTCTTTATTCTTAAAATATTTTTCTATTTCTTCAGATGATATAATGTCATACTCATCTAAAAGTTTTTCTTCTTTCTTAGTTAACTCTTTTGCTTGATTAACAACCACATTATTTAAATCAACATCAATAGTTGCAATTGATTCTGTAACTTCACCATGAACATATGGCTTTGCTTTTCCATCCCCAGATAATTCTACATTTGGATGCTTTAAAACATCATATTTAAAGTCCATTACAGGTCTTTCTCCTCTAATGAATAGAATTGCATATTTATTATCCAAAAGTCGCACCTCGTCTGGTGTAAGTAGTTCTCTACCATTTAATTGATAGTTAGTTGAATAGTTCCCAGAATGTCCTGTGCTTTTCCCATATGTATTTAAATCTATAGTTTCTTTTCCTAATAATTCAGATACATATTTATGAGTTGATTGCTCATTACCTCCTAGATATAAAAATTCATCACAATTTCCTACAATTGATTCCCATTGTTTTTCGAATAATGCTTTTAATTGTGCTAGATTCTGCAAGATAATTGATACAGACACTTCTCTAGATCTCATAACAGATAAAATCTTATCAAAGTCATCTGGTAAACTTACGTTAGCAAATTCATCCATTAAAAAATGAACATGAACTGGAAGTCTTCCACCATGTTTATGATCTGCACAATAGAATAATTGTTGAAACAATTGAGTGTATAACATACTTACTAAAAAATTAAATGATGTATCATTATCCGGAATGATTGCAAATAATGCAGTCTTTTTTTCTCCAATTGTTTCTAACTCTAATTCATCTGTTTGCGTTAAAGCTGATAAACTTGATAAATTAAACTTTTCAAGTCTTGAAGCTAGAGTTACTTGAATTGATTTTAAAGTCTTTGCTGAACCACTTCTATAATCTCTATAGTATTTAACTGCTATATGATTCTTATCTTCAACTTCTAATTGATTGAATAATAAATCTAGTGGACTAACATAACTATCATCATCTTCTCTTACTTCTCCAGCTCTTAGCATTTCCATTACCATAGGAAAGTTTTGTTCTTCTTCTGGAGCTTCATACCATAAATAGAATACTAGTGCTAATAAAAGCATACTAGCAGCAGTATCCCAGAAAGGATCATTTGATTGACTTCCTTTTGGAGTTGTTGCCTTAAATAAGTTAGTTACTAATCTTTGTACATCATTATCAGTTTGAAGGTAAACAAATGGATTATAACAATGACTTCTTTCCATATTAATTAAATCTAACACTTTAACTGTATATCCTTTTTCTTCAAGTAAGTATCCTTCATCTCTTGCTATCTCACCTTTAGGATCTAGTATGATTAATGAAGTATTTGTTTGCATAACATTTGGCTTAGCATAGAATCTAGTTTTACCAGCTCCAGATCCACCAATTATTAAAGTGTTTAGATTTCTTCTATGTTTTCTTCCATCATATCCAATACATACATTTTGAGTAAGTATCTTATTTGTTGAGTAAGGAACTTGCTCATATTTTTTATTAATGTCTTTAGCTTCTCCCCATTTTGCACTACCATGTTCTTCTCTCTTTCTATAATTCCTTTTAGTCGATAAATAAATACCAATTCCTAATATGTAGGCAACAATGAATATAAGAATAGTTTTAATTGAGTTAGAACACAAAACAATAGAAAAAGGATTCTCCATAGTCTTAGGAAAATCCTTAATTATTGTTGGTAGTCCTCCACTAACTGAAGGAGCTATTAATAATGCAATCCATATTACAGGAATAAGACCAATTATAAAAAGAATCTTTTGGTCTTTACTTTCCTTCATCTAGCTCCAAGCCTACCTTCTCGATCAACATATCTTTTGTTTTCTGGAGCATCCAATACTTTAATAATAAATTCATCTACTAATTCAGTATCTTCTCCTTCTCGTAAAAGCTTGTTTCTAAATTCATTTAATGCATTAATTATTATTCCATATTCAACTTTATCTACTTCGATAACTTTTAATATGTCTTTTTTCATCTAGTTTTATCCCTTGGAGTTTTATTTTTAATTTCAGACTTAACCTCAGATTGATCTCTTAGTTTAACTTCTGCTTTATATTTTTCAAGTTTTTCTCTAACAGAAGGTCTTTCTTTAATCTTACTACCCTTGTCTGAATTCTTTTGCTCTTTCAAGAAAGGCTTTGACTGAGGGCTTTTTTCGGTCTTTGCCAAATGGGGGTTTACTGACTGTTTCTCTTTCTTGATTGGATTCTTATGAAGTTCTTCTTTAATCTTGTCTTCAATTGGTTTTTGTTTAACTCCTTTGGATTTCATTTCCTTAGTTTTTTGAATCTCACCACGAATAGCAACTTCATCAAATCTAGCTAAGTTGAATCTTTGTACAATTCTATTAATCTTTGAAGCATCTTCTGCTTTTACTAAGATATCAGTAACTCCATCTTTTGCTTTTTTATTTATCAAAGCAGTATATAGAACTCCATATCTTTTAGCTTCTTCAGTAAACTTTTTAAAGTCTTCTTGTCTTACAGAAAATACTTTTAATTCCTTACCAGATTTAAGCATATTAACTAAGTTAGTTTTACCTGCAGTTTTTTTCTTATCTTTCATAACGGCTAAAAGTAAAGCTGCAACTTCTTTTGCACCGCTGCCTGTGATTCTTGCTCCTACTTCAAATCCTTGTAATGACATTCTTACAATTTGTTCAGCAGCATCACTTGACTGGTTCATGTATCACCACTTCCTTTTTATTCTCTTTTGCTGAATCATCTGTTAATTCTGTTCTTTTTATAATTTCATTTATTAATTGAATATTTTCAATCAATTCTTTGTTGGAACTATCTTTATTTAGTTTATTTTTATACACTCCATACAAAGAAATAAGATCATCTTTTGTTTGAATATTATTAGTAGCAAGCAGTATTGTTTGCTTACTAATATTTTCCATTTTATAAACTTCTTTTTGCATTTCAAATGAAATTTTATTTCCTCTTATATATGATGGATAATTATTTAACATTTTAAGATATTTAATATATCGCATAGCCAACCCCTTGCAATTTAATTTAAATAATTTATCTATTAGTTCATCTTTCTTAAAATAGTTTCTATAATATGTTTTATTTTCTGGAAGATATATTCCTAAAATTCTCTTCTTAATATTTTCTATAGAATAGTCCTCTTTAAATCTTCTTTCTAATCTAACACTACGATTATATTCCAAACTTTTAACTCCTAACTTACCTGACCTCTCATATACCTCATAATTCATATTATTTAAAATATTCTTAAATTCTTCATATGAAGAAGCAAGTCCTATTGCCATATCGACATCTAGTTTAAGTTGTTTATCATATATATTTTCATTCTCATTTTTTAATTGGAAGTTTCTATAGTTATATCCAGCTTTAGTTATTTTTTCTCCCATAAAATTTAATCCATATTTTTTACAAAGTTCATCATTAAGTTTTCGAATATCAGCATAACTGGCACTAGTATCATGATATTTATATCCATCTATAAAAGAAACTGAATTAATTATAAAATGGTTATGAAGATGCTCTTTATCTAAATGAGTTGCAACTACAACTTGAAATCTATTTCCCCAAATTTTATTTGCAAATTCTAGTCCAACTTCATGTGCTTTCTCTGGAGTAATATCTAACTCTTTAAAAGACTGTACCGCATGAAAAGCTGTTATTCCTTCCAACTTGTTATATCTTCTTTTTGTATCTATAAATTCTCTTTTAGCTTTATTTGGATCACAGTTAATTCCAGTTACATATAATTTTTCTTCAGTCTTAAAATTGTTTGATATATATTTTAGTTCATTATGAAGTTCGTTATATGTATCTTCATTAGTTTTTTCGTCATTTGTAACGTAATTTATTGCATTTGATAATCCGGTTTTTATACTCCATATTTTACTTATAGCCATTATAAAAATTTTCTTCTTATCTCGTTAGCTAAACTATTTAATTGAGTAATGCAGTATCTAACACTATCATAATCGAGTTCAACTGAATCTTTTGCTTGATCTCTTATTTGGCTCAATATAGTTCCTACATTGTTAACTTTTAGTAAAGAGTTCATTAATTCTTTTGATGGTTTTTCTCTTAATACTTTTATTCCACTTAATGCTAGTCTAATTATTTCTGATTGACTTATTCCAGATAGTTCTTGCATTTCAACTAATTTTAATTCTAGTTCTGGAGTAATTCTAACTGATTTAGTAACGCATACCTCTGCCATATTTTCCTCCTACAAAATAATAAGGGGATTGGGGATTTCCCCATTGGATAGAATTTGTAGTTGTATTACAAATTCAGTGCTTGCTAATAAAGAGAAAAGCTACTCTTCAGTAGCCTTTTCCTCTTCATATAATTCTTCTGCATCAACAAATATATCTGATACGACATCTGTTTCTGCATAATCGATTGTTGCAAATTCATTATAATAATCTAATGCTTCAGCCATTGCACTTTCTTTGCAATCAGCTTCAATATCATACATTTTGGTTAATCTGCTACTTACTATTACAGAATATTTTTTCATTTTTACCTCCTACAATTAATTTCTTTCAGGTTCATCTTTAGATTTTGAACTTAAGAATGTAACTTTCTCGGCAATAGGGTCTAATCTATACTCTTTAGTTCCATCTTCTTTTTCGAAAGTGCTACTTTGGAGTCTTCCTTTAACACCAACTATATCACCCTTTTTACAATACTCTGCTGTATTTTGAGCTATAACATCCCATGCTTTAAATGTGATAAAATCTGTCTCATACTCTCCATCAGCATTTTTAAAACTTCTTGGAATTGCTATACTTAAACTTGCATATTTCTTTCCATTTTCTGATTCTTGTAATTCAATATCTCTTGTTAATCTTCCTACTAATACTATTTGGTTCAACATTTAAATCACTCTCCCTTTATATCCTTTTTTACCAATTTAATTAGTTGTTCTTTTAATACCTTCTTTTATCTCCTCCATTCCACATAAAAAAGTGACTAACATTTTATCTCTTAAGGCATTTCTTATCCCTACAGCGATAGCTAAATCACTTCTATTCATGTCTGTCTTCAAAACCAACTCCTCTACTGCCAGATTCATTATTTTTTTATCTGTGTTATATCCATATCTAATGAGTGTTTGAAAGACTCTAAATCTCTCTCTAATTGTTTTTTCCCTTTCCATTCTTTCCTCCAATAAAAAAGAAAGCTGTCATGCTCTCCACTTATCTTCCTCAAAATTCATGTTGTGTTTTCTTTTTATATTTTTTTGTTTATTCTTATTAATATATTCCATTTCTATATAGTATCTTGTATCTTCAAGATCTAATCCTGGTCTATAGTTTGGATGAACTACCTCATCCATAATCCAATATATTCTATCTACTATTTCAGTCAAGGTATCTCTAGTACACCAAGATGAATAATCATGAATTGATAATATAATACAATAAATAAACATGTCATTATTCCATACATTTCTTATAAATGTATTTTCATCTACTTGTCTATCCTTTTTAAGTTTATATTTTTTCTTTGATTTAAGAATTTTGTATTCTCTATAACTAACGCTTCTACTTAAAGAATATAACCAATAAATCAATTCATTAACATCTGAATTAGTACTATCATACATCACTAAAATATCTGTTATTTCTTCAAAGAAGTATAATCTTTTTCTATCTTTCTTATCAACAAATCCATTTGAATAATCAAATTTTGACATATAATCACTTCCTGGGAATGATTATACAAACATTCTTTTTTATTGCAAATTCTGCAATTCTGCAATTAGCACAATTTGCTTATTAGTATTATGCCTACATGTAACTAAAGTTAATGTAGATGTATTATTATCTCTTTTAATTTTGGCTTTGCCAGTTTTATCAATATCATATATTTTTACGAACCTATAATTATAAGTTTTTCCTTGATAATAAATAATAGCTTCATCACCAACATTAATTTTATCTAAATTTCTAAAATAAGAAATATTAGCTGTACCAGAATGTGCTGCTAAAATAACATTCCCATTTATAACATCAGGACTATCTGATTCCTTTAGGATCTCAACTCCATAGTTAATATTATTATATTTGCTATCTCTAGCAACTAATCCTTTTTCTAAATTAATTTTAGGAATTTTTAATACTGCAATATAATCATATTTTACTTTAGGTTTTGATTCTTCTTTCACTTCTTCAGAAGTGGTTTTATCATTTTTATCAATTTTTTGTTCTTCTTTAATGTAAAAATCTTTTAGTGCATTTTCCTCTTGTTCTTGTTTTATTGCTGGTTTAATAAACATTAAACTAATATCAAACATTCCAAGAAGGATAATTAAAGAGCCGATTACAATCAACCAGCTCTTTCTTTTTTTATGCTTCTTATTTATTTTTTTTATTTCTTTTGATTCCATAAATAACTACTCCTGTTCCGATTAACATTAATGCGATACCACCTATTAATTCTTTATAATCTTTATTCTTTTCAGTATTTGGAACTTCAATTATTTGTTCATCTTTCATTGTAGCTTTAATGATTTCTCCATCTTCTTTTATTTCAAACCACATTTTTTCTTCATTTAATTCATATCCTTCTGGAGCTTCTTTTTCTAAAATATAGTATTTACCTACAGGCAATTTGTCTATTACTATTTTTCCATTTTCATCTGTTTTACCACTATAAATCAAGATATCATCTTCTGAATAAATCTCAATTGTAGTATTTGGTAATGTTTTTGATTCTGAAAAATCAGTTTTAGTAAACTCTAACTTACCAGTTGGTACATGATTTTCTAATATAGTTTCATATGTAATAACTGGAGTATATTGATCTTTGTACTTTAATGTAATTTCATGTTTAGTTTGATCTAGAACATAGTTTTCTAATGTTTCAATTTCTTGAACATAATACTCTCCTAACTCTAAATCTTTGAATGTTAATAGACCATCACTATCAGTTTTTCCACATTTAACTTCTTTACCATCTTTAGTAAATACACAGAACTTAATTCCTTCTAACGGTTCTTGGAATAGTATTAATCCTTCTTCATGAATTTCTACATTATTACCAACTTTTTCTATTTTGATTTCACCTTTAACTCTTTGATTCTCGAAATCAGTATCAAATATTACTCCATATTCAGAATCAGTTCTTAAATTAGCATCTTCATCTATAGTGAATTCATGAGATTCTTTATTCCATAAATAACCATCTATTTTTTGATCTACTTCCTCTAATTTATAAGTTCCACCATTAAGAACAAATGGAGTTATGAATTCTCCATTTTTATCTGTTTCAAATTCACAAATAGTTGCTTTTGGATATGAAGTTGTTTGACATACATATTCATTAGTTTTTGTATCTAATATTTTGAATTTGATTCCAGCTCTTTTAATTACTTCTTTAGTTTCTTTATCGATTTTAACTACTCTTAACTTTGCTTTGTATTCTCCATTTGATATTACTTTATTTATTTTTACATCAGCTTCTTTAACTGTTAAAGTAAGATCATCCATTTTTTTATGAGTCTTTGGAGATGTCATTTGTCTTAATGTATAAGTACCATAAGGTAGTTTAAACTGAATAATACCATCTTTATCAGTAGTTAAATTCATTACTAATTCGTTGTTTTTATTATATACAGCAAATTCAACATTTTCCTCTGGAGTCATTACTCCTGTTTCATCACTTGCATATACTTTTACATAATTGAAATGATTTTCAATAACTTCTTCTTTAACTGTTACAGTTGGTTCTAAACTATCTTGAGTTATTTCAAAATCATACTTTGTATTATCTAATTTATAACCCTCACTTGGAGTTATTTCTTGTAAGTAGAACTTACCTAATTTTGGAAGATATCCTGATGTAACTTTTCCGTCATCACCAGTAGTTATTTTATCTATTAGTGTTCCAGTTTCATCATATATACCATAAACAGCTCCTTTTAAAGTAGCTTCTCCTTGTGGTTCTTTAGTTACTTTATCTTCTTTATTTATTGTTACTTTTCCACCTAACACTTTTACATTTAAATTAATGTTAATTGGGTCTAAATCTCCTCTTCTCATTAATTTTTGAGATGTAGTAGCAAAGTATAAATAAATTGTCTTATGAGCCATATTAGCTTCACGAGAGATTGTAATTCTCATATCTCCTACTTCAGTTGGATTAACATATAAAGTATTGTTATTAATACTAGCAGTTCCTCCAGTTACATTAGATACTCTGAATTTATTTAATACTCCATTACTATCAGTAACATTAAATTCATTACCAATTATAGCTTCACTTGGTACATTTAAATTTGGTCTTGCTGCATGTGATTCTGCAAGTGCTTTTACTTCATTCATTTCACTAACTAGAACACTATCATTTCTTGTTCCGTTCAATCCGTTAGTAAAATACATATCATTAGCTCTTGCTGGATCAACAGTTCTCCAAATTAACATTTGAGTAGCAACATACCATTTTGCATCGCTATGATTATATCCGTTTTCATTGTATCCATACCCATAATATGCTAATCTTGTAACCATCTGCCATTGTTCTTGAGATAATCCCGCAAGTATTTGCATATCTTCATTTGTAATAGTATATGTCGTTCCATCTACAATTAGTACGTATGGTTGAATACAATATATTGCTTCTCCTTCTGAATTGTTAAGCCATCTAGCTTGATGATAACTTATTGTGCTACCATCTTTTTTACTTATCCAATATCCAGGAATCCAAGCTCCCTCTCTTATTGTTCCTTGATAGCTTTCAGCATTAACTTTAGTAATGCCAAAAACTACACCAACTATTGTAATTAATAATAACAATAGTCCTGTTATTTTCCTTTTCATATTTCTACCTCCAATAAAAAAAGATGCCTTAAGCATCTATATATTTTTAAAATGTTCTATAGTCCCATCCAAGACTCCTTGTCCAACTAGTTACTTCTGAACATTCGAACCCATATTCTGCATGTTCATTACCATAATTCATACATTCCTCTTTTGTTTTAAAATCAACTTCTTCCCAAGAGTACATTGGTTGATTTTTATATTGATCTTCAGTTAGTCCTAATTCTTCCCATGGTTGTTTTTGAACTACAACTGGTTTCTCTTCATGTTTAACATTTTCATTAGAATTTCCTGATTCACTATGTTGATTATTATTGTTCTTTGGTGGATCTTGTTTCGGCATTTCTATTTTTTGATTGTTAACATTTTCTTTTTTTGTTTCTGTCTTAGAAGAATTATTATTTACTTTAACTTCTTCCTTAACTTCTTCTTGTTCAGTTTTAATTTTCTCTTTAGCTTCTTCTTTTTCTGTTTTTATTTCTTCTTTAGAATCTTCTTTAACTATTTGTTCTTCTTTAGAATCTTCTTTAACTATTTGTTCTTCTTCAATCGTCTCTTGCTTTTCTAACTTTTTATTAGATTGAATCGGATATATATGATGTTTAATCTTTGCTATATCATCTTTAAAATAAAAGCCAATGCTTAATACAGCTAGAATAAGTACAACTATTATTATTTTCTTTTTCATAAATTTCACCCTTTCTAACCTGCATTATAAAGATTAATGAATATTAATCAAATGTGTAATTATCTTTCTCGTTCTTTATTTCTAAGATGTTTTGAATAAAACTCACATGCTTTTAAAACAAAATCTTCAAGTTTTGTTCTATCAACATTTTTAGGAACAACTGTGAATAGTTTTTCTTCGCTGATTTTAAATTTTTGTATTTGATTAGCCTTTGGTTCATCTAATAAAGATTCTAAATTGTCTTCTTTAAGCAATCCATTAGCACTCAGTTCTCTTAATTTAATTGCTTGAGCATGATTTGGAGTAATTAAATTGAATTCTATATATTCAGCTAAATATTCTTGTTCTTCTTTTCTGAGATAAGATAGTTCAACTGCTGGAGTTAGAGCGATTGATGGTGATTCTTTTAATTCTGAATTATCCACCATTTGTAATAATTTTGGAATCAGATTAGTTAATCTAATATACCTTTGAACTTGTCTACCACTATCACCATGTTCGTCACCTAAAAGATCATCACTTCTTACAACTGCGCCAACTTGTCGCACTGTTGAGTCAAGTTGGTTCGCTGCTGTTTTTCTTTGATGCTTTAATGCTTCATATTTCATTTTATATGCAAAGGCTTTCTCACTTGGTAATAACTTTTCTCTATGTAGATTGGAATCAACCATATATATTGTGGCTTCATCATTTGATAGATTCCTAACAATACTTTGAATTTTTTCCAATCCTAATTTTTTACAAGCTAATAATCTTCTATGGCCAGAAACCATTTCATATCTTCCATCTTCTTTAGGCCTTACTATTACAGCTTCCATTAATCCATTATTTTTAATGCTTTCTTCTAACGAATTTAACTCTTCATTTTCTAAAACCTTAAATGGATGATTTTTGAAATTGTCTATTAGCGAAATATCAATCTCTTCAATTTTTTCTTTTTTTTCTTCATCTCTTTGTTCTTGAGTAGTATAGAAATCATCGAGATTGAAGCCTATTGGAATCTCTTGCTTTTTCTTTTGCTCGTTCATCATTTAATACCTCCTTTGCTAATTCAATATAACTCTTTGCTACGCTACTATCTTTATCGTAAGAAAGAACACTCTCTCCCATTCTTGAAGATTCAGCTGCTTTTACTGCTCTTGGAATTTGAGTCTCATATATCTTGAATACTTTTCCGTAGGTTTCTTTTAATTCCTCTGTTATTTCTTTAGATAGTTTTCTTCTTCCATCTACAATTGTTAAAACTATTCCAGAAACATCTAACTCTTTATTAATGTTTTTTCTTACTTTCATAATAGTGTTCATTAGATGATTCATTCCTTTTGCAGCTAAGAATTCTGACTGAACTGGTATTATTACTTTATCCGCACTTGCTAATGCATTGATTGTTATCATTCCCAAAGAAGGCATGCAATCTATTAAAATAAAATCATATTTTGATTTTAAGTCTTCAATACAATTCCTCATTGTAGCTTCTCTACTCATAGCATTAACTAAACTAACTTCTAATGAAGCAAGTTCCAAATTAGTTGGTATTAAATCTACTCCTTCGTTATGATGAAGAATAGCTTCTTCAGAATTAATATCCATATCATTAATACACCTACTCATTATTGTTGATAATGTTACTGGTAAATTATCTGCGTTATGCCATCCCATGTAAGTTGTTAAATCACCCTGGGGATCTGCATCAATTAGTAATACTTTCCTTCCACTATGAGCAAGTGCTACTCCTAAATTAAATGTAGTTGTTGTTTTCCCAACTCCACCTTTCTGATTTGCTATAGCTAGTACTTGGCATTTCATCTATATAAATCACCTTCTTCTTTTTTCTTAATCTTAAATTCTTCTAACATTTTTGTTAATTCTGCCTCTGACCAAATTTCATCTGTCTGGTTATCTAATCTTTCAAAATTTGATTCAATGGCATTTTTAAAATATGAATAACGATTTTTTATCTCATTTCCATCTTCGTCCGTATAATTATTTCCTTTTACTCTAGATACTATGTAATGAATGCTAGTAAACAGTTCTAAATAACTTTTTCCTTCAGATAGATATTTATGAAATAAATTATCAAAATTAAAAGAACTAAATTCGTCATCACTATCAATGTAGTTCAGCTTAATTAGTTCTTTGGTTAAAATATTATGATTAATATTTTCATTTTGAGTTTTATCATATTTATCTTTTATATCTTTTTTATAATCTTTATTTTGTTGTTCGGTTTTTTCGGCTATCCGTTTAACGGCTACCCGTTTTTCCCCCACCGGTTGATTTTTGTTTAAAAAATAGTTATCTTTTGGACTTTCAAATATATGATAAATATATTTAAAATATCCTCTTTCTTTTCTAGATTCTTCTCTATAAACATAACCAAACTTAATTAATTCTTTAATTCCTGAATCAACAGAATCATATCCTTCTTTCACAAGTTTAGTTAGTCCTGCTACAGTGTAATCCCAATCATCAGGTAAGCTCAACATTAAGCTAAGTAATGATTTAGATTTTAATGATAAATTCATATCTCTAAGTATTTCGTTAGGAATAATAGTATATCCATTATTCTTGTGTACTCGAACTTCACCTGCTGGTGTCATTTTTACTCCTTTCATGCATATAGATTTTCTTTTTCACATAATCTATATAAACTCTTTTTTGTTATTTGATCTAGAAAATAATATTCATCATTATTAATCTTTAATGTTTTCATTACTTCTTCCGTGGAACCATTAAAAAAATACTTGTTAGTAACAAATCTTTTAATCATGTCATTATAACTAATACCACCTAAGAATTTTTCTATTATATTTTTCCATTTGTTCAATCTACTTATTGTTTTATCTGAATCAATTCTTTCAACAATATCTTCTAAAGTATTTGTATACAATGAATGTTTAGCTTTACTCCATTCGTTATAACTAGTATTTACTTTGTCTATTATTTCTAGTTTTCTATTTTCAATTAGTTTGTCTATATTTGGATAATTATATAGCATAAATACTAATTCTTTCTCTCCTTTTTTATTCTCCATTTTTTCCTTCCTATCTATGAGAGAATGAGAATTATATTTATAACTTCTAATCTATCAAATAAAAAAGCAGTCTAAATATTCATTGTAGACTACTTGTTTTTTTTCACTATAATTACACTTTTAACGATTTAAGGTCTATTAGTTATTATCCACTTGAAAGGAGTAAAAATAATAGATTCATTTTTTGTTTAAAATCTTAAGGATTTTATTATTTTTTTAATTATATATTTTTGTATAAGTTGTATGTTAGAGATTATCTACTACATAAGACTCTCGAATTTTGCCAAAATAAAAACAGTCTTCTTTTGACTGCATATTTCAAAATATGAAAATTTGCAATTTTTGTTTTCCCTTTATTTTCAGGGATTTTTTGACATTCGATTTCTCATCTACGAACGCCTAGACACAATTACCCATTATTTGAGCAATTCTAATTGGTTCTGTTTTTTTACTCCTCATGTTCTACTCCTATCCACTAAGACATACCCCTTTAGTCTATATATTAGTATACTATATATTTAGAAATAAGTCTTTAGTAAAGTTATTATTTGTCATAAAAAATGGTACTAATTTACTAGTACCTGTAATTTCTGAGTTGTTTCTTTAAGTGAGTGTTATTATACTATATTTTTTTAATAAAAGCAAACTATTTCAATAAAAAAGGAATTATTTAATTCCATTTTTATAGTTATGTGATTCATTACTATTATAATTTTTAATCATATGATTTAGTTTATCTATATTTTCTTTAGTACATTCAGCAATAAAAGGAAATGTTATTTCACTATACTCATCAATTGGTTTTAGTATTTCATCTGGATCTTTTTCTTCTATTTCTTCTTCATCATATATCGCAACTAATATTTTTTCATTTTTTATAGTATATTCTAATGATCTATCTTGTTCTTTAGCGAAGTCTATAATCGCTAAAATTGGCTCAATTTCCATTTTATCTTGATAATCAGACTTAATCTCATTTGAAAGATTGTTAATTAATTCATAAACAATATCACTATATAAACCAGGGAAATAAACAGATACAGTTTCTTCATCAATGGTCATTGTAACATCATATTTTTTTAATTCTTCCATCTGTTTATATATTAAATTTAAAAGATGAAATGAATTTGGATTGTTTATTTCAAAAGTAATATATCCTTTACCAAAAAAGTCTTCTTCTGATTCATAATTTGTTCCTGAACTAATAGTAATATTATGTTCTTGTAAATTTGAAATATTTAATTTTATTTCTTTATTCTCTTCTTCTTTTTTAGGTAGTTCTTCTGGTGGTTTATTATTATACT